>DALN01000034.1 GCA_002499455.1 Methanoculleus sp. UBA77
AAACTCGTCGTCGAGATCGTCGGCGATGTCGCGGGGCTGACCCGGGCCTATGACGAGGCAGTGCGGCGCACCGAAGGGTTAGAGGGCGACCTCAAATCCATCGGGTCGCGGCTGACGAGCGTCGGCTCCGATCTGACGCTGAAGGTCACCGCTCCGCTCGCCCTTGCCGGAGGGCTGATGGTCAAGACCGCGGCCGACTTCGACGACTCGATGCGGAAGGTCGCCGCCGTCACCGGGGCCACCGGAGATCAGTTCGAGGCCCTCCGCCAACAGGCGATCGACCTCGGCGCGAGCACGGCCTGGTCGGCGTCTGAGTCTGCCGAGGCCATGAAGTATCTCGGCATGGCAGGGCTCTCAACGAACGAGATCCTCGAGGCCACGCCGCAGATGCTCTCTCTCGCGTCTGCCGGAGCGATGGATCTCGCGACAGCGGCCGATATCGCGACCAACGTCCTCTCCGGGTTTAACTTACAGGTCTCGGACTTAGCCCATGTCTCCGACGTGCTCGCCCAGGCGGCATCGAGCAGCAACACTTCCGTCGAGCAGCTCGGGCACGCGATGGCTTATGTCGGGCCGGTCGCTTCGAGCGCCGGACTCTCGATCGAGGAGACGACCGCTGCTATCCAGGTGATGAGCAACTCCGGTATCCAGGGCACGATGGCCGGCACGGCGCTCAGAGGGGCGCTATCATCACTCCTCGCGCCGACAAAACAGGCCACCGATATCCTCGCCACCTACGGGCTGACAGCGGAGGACGTCAATCCAGAAGTGCACTCGCTCGCGGAGATCCTTGATACGCTCTCCTCAGCCGGCCTCTCGACCGCCGACGCCATGTCGCTCTTCGGCGACCGGGCCGGGCCGGGCATGATCGCCCTGCTCCGGGCAGGCGGCGACGGACTCCGCGACTACTCCCGGCAGCTCGAAAACTCCGAGGGCGCCGCAAAGCGGATGGCCGAGACGATGGAGGGGGGAGTCGGCGGATCCCTCCGCGAACTGGAGGGCGCTGTCGAGACACTCAGCATCACATTCGGCGACCTGATCGCCGACGCCATCATGCCCGCGATCGAGGGTGCGACGAGCCTTGCCAACTGGCTCTCGAGCCTTGACGAAGGCACCCAGCGCGTCATCGTCACTACCGGGCTCTTCGCCGCAGCGGTCGGCCCGGCCACGTGGGCGGTCGGCACGCTGGCAGGATCTCTCGGGTCCGCGATCTCTCTGTATCGTACGTATCAAGCGAGCACAATTGCCGCAACGATCGCGACAAAGGGATTTACCGCCGCGATCATGGCGAACCCGCTTGGGCTGGCGATCATCGGGGTGACGACCCTCGGTGCTGTGCTCCTGCCGCTGATCGCATCCACGAACGACGCGACGACGGCACAGAACGAGTACAACGACGCGCTCCGGGAAACCGCCGACCTCACTAAGAAGAGCACCGAGACGATCAAGGATGAGGTCGACGCGCTCAAGGCGAAAGAGCAGCAGATCCTCGCCGACATCGATCGGATCAAGGCGCAGACGGTCGTCACTGACCGGGGCACGCTCGCAACCCGGCAGGCGACCCAGGCGACCGGGTGGCACAAACTCGCGACCGGCGAACTCACCGAAGAGTTCCGGGGCGCGACTGATGCGATCAAGGACGGAACTGTCGCACTCGGCAACCTGACGCAGGCACAAAAAGACGCCGCCCTCTCCGCGAAGGAGCAGGAACTCGCACAGAACCGGGCGGCGCAGGCGATCCGGGATATCGAACTCCAGACCCGGCGCCTCGCAGATGGTGCGAAGACTGCTTACGAGCAGGCATCGAAGGCCGTCACCGCACATCAGAAGACCGTCTCCAACCTGCAGAAGGAGTACAACGCCCTCAAGGAGACGATCGACAAGGCGCTCGGGATCGAGGAGAAGATCGAGGACGCGGATCGCGATATCGAGCGGGCAGACATCCGCCGAATCCGAGCGGAGCGCGACCTCGCAGACCTCCAGGAAGAGATCAAGAAGAAGCGAGCAGAGGCCGCGGGGGGTGACGCGGACGCGAAGCGGGAACTCGAAGATCTCCTCCTCCGGGAGCGGGAGGCGGTGCTCGACGTCGCCGACGCGCAGGATCGGTATCAGGACGCGCTCAAAGCGGCAAGCGACGCACAGCAGGAGCGGGTCGACGTCGAGGAGGCGCTCAACGGCGAGAGCGTCTCCAGCGCACAGGAGCGCCTCGATGAGATCGGCCGGATGCTCGAAGAGGAGCAGGAGAAACTCGATGTCGCCCTCGAAAACCGCGAGCAGGCGCAGGTCGCCCACGAGAACCTGATGAACCAGATCGAGAACGAAGCGCTTGAGGTCAAATCGCAGAACTGGAAAGATTACGTCGAGTACGTCAACGCCAACCCCGCGATCGCCCGAACCTATCACGTCGAGTACGACGAGAACGGCAACCCGGTCGGGGGGCTGCCGGAGATCCCGCCGGTGACGATCCAGGTCCCGAGTTACGCCTCGCCGGCATTTGCGGCGGCGACCGGAGCCACGGCAAGTGTGGCAGCCGGGGCCGGGTCTGCAGGTGCAGGCGGGGCCACGGTGGCAGCCCCGGCCGTATTTGCTGAGGCCTCCAGTGACTCGACCCCCACGTCGCCGCCAGCGTCGGGTGGAGGAGTCGCTGCGGCCGGGGTCTACATCAATGGAGACCTGGTCGTTAACAGCCCGAAGGCCGACGCCGCGACGATGATGAACACGACGAAACGCACCCTCCGGAACATCGGCACGCGGGCGGTGATCTGATGCACCTGACCTGGTACGCCGCGAACGGCGATACCCTGGTCATCGCGGACCCGTCGCAGGCGCTCCCGGAACCGCCGTTCCGCTACCTCACCAGCGAGGGATTCGGCGGGACCGACAACGAGATCCAGACCCGGCGCGGAGCGTACCAGGACGGCGTGACCCTGCAGACGGTCCGTCTCTCCCCGAGATCCCTGATGATCCGGTTCCTGGCGCTGGCGGCGGACCGGGCAGGGGTCGAGCAGAAACGACGCCGTATCGCGGCCGCGTTCAACCCTCGCTACGGTCCCGGCACCCTGGTCTGGACGCAGGAGGACGGCTCGCAGTATGCGCTGCGCTGCGTGGCGCTCTCCGGCTCCCCAACGTTCCTCGCCGGCCGCACCTCTCAGGGCAGGTCCTGGCAGGAAGTGATCGTCGACCTGCAGGCGCCGGACCCGTGCTGGTTCGACGCAGAAGCGACCACGCTGCCCCTCGCCGGGCTGACCGGCGGCGCATCGTTCCCGATCGTGTTCCCCTGCTCGTTCGCCGTGATGGGCTCGACGATGGCCGTCCAGAACGCGGGCGATATCGCCGCCCCGGTCAGGATCACGATCCCCGGTCCGTGCCTGAACCCGGTCGTGGAGAACCTGACGACCGGAGAGCAGATCGCCCTGACGCTGGAGGTCCCTGCTGGACAATCTGTCCTCATCGACACCGCCTACGGGAACCTGCTCTGCCGGCTGCAGGCCCGCAACGGCACTCAGACCAACGCCATGCAGTACCTGACCGCCGAGAGCACGTTTTGGCAGTTGCAGCCTGGTGAGAACATCGTGACCTTTTCGACGCCGAGCGGGAGCGTTGAGGTCTCGATCGAGTACGCATCCCGCTACACAGGAGTCTAACCATGACAGTCAATCTCAACGCAGACGGGTATGAGGCGCTCCGCGAGCGCACGCCCGTGATCGAATGGTATGCTGAACTCCAGAAGGCCGATGGGTCGGCCGCCTGTGCCCGGTATGCCCTGGCTACGCATCGCACGTCGGCCGCCGGCGTCACGCCGATGACCTTTTCGCTGCCGGTGACGGGGGCGGACGTCACTCTGCCCTGCCAGATCGAGCAGGTGCAGCTCTTCGAGGCCGCGAGCGGGGGAGATCCGCTCTCCGCTGCTGAGAGTGTCGAACCGCTCCTCCTGGTGCTGGAGGCAGACGCCGGTGCCGTGGTGCTGACCATAACCCTACCGGTGGTGGCGTAGATGGGATTACCTGACCTCTATCCGGCCCAGGTCGGATCTCCGTACACCACCCTTGCCGCGCCGTATACATCCGGCGAGAGCACAATGACTCTTGTGGACGCGACGAAACTCCCCGACGCCCCGAACATCGTCTGCCTGGCGGGTTCGGTCTCCGGGGAGTTCCGGTACACCGGGAAGGACGGTAACATCCTGCAGGGCGTCGCTGCACTTCCGGGCACCCCGATGGCGACCACCTGGCCATCCGGGACGTTTGCGTTCCGGGGCATCGCCGCGTATGACACGAACGCCCTCCAGCAGCGGGCAACGTCCGTGCAGAACCAGGTCGACTTTCTGGCAATGCTGAACTCCCCGATCATCGGGATTGAGTGGGACACGGCGTCGACGTCCCCCGCGCTCACCCGGATCGACGCGGCCGGCAACGCTCTGGGAGCGCTCGACCCGACGTTCTTCGACAAGCACGCGGTATTCGGCACCCGGTGGCGCTGTACCCGGAACCGGGCGACCGGTGCGATCGAGTATGGCTCCAACGCCCGGGGAGACGGGCTGGACCTGACCGGCGCCTTGGCTGACGTGCTGGTCCGGAAACAGGCGTTCTATGACAAGCACGAATTTGACGACGACACCGATCTGGCCCGGTATTGGGTATCTCCCAGGCCGGCTACGGGGTTCTCGCTGCACCCGTACTTCTACATGCGGGGCGGGGGAGTGGCGGCCCCGTACATGTTCGGCGGGGCCTACGAGTCCTACGGCTACCTCGACGGGTCAACGTTCAAACTGGGCTCTGCCACTGGTAAGACCCCGATCACCGGGGGCGTCGCGTATCCGAACCTCCCGAACAGCGGCCGGTTCCACATCGACGACGCCGAGACGTACGCGAAGAACGTCGCGCCCGGGTTCGGATGCGAGTCGTTCTGGGGCTACTGCGCCGACCAGCTCCTGATGTACATCGAATACGGCACGTTCGACATTCAGACCGCTCTCGGCAAGGGGATCGTCGATCTGCCGAGCGGCGAGAACTTCGCCGGGAAACAGACCGGTGCCGACAGCATCGACAGCAGGCTCGCCGAGAACGGCACCGGCACCGGATCAGGAACAGATGGGCAGACTCCGGTCTGCTGGAGGGGCATCGAGAACCCCTATGGGAACGCCTGGAAATTCATCATCGGCGCGAACGTCAACCTTGACGGAACGTTCCGCCTGATCCGGCGGGACGGGCTCGGCATCCTGGCCGGCACGCTGGCTGAAGGATCCTATGAATCCGGGGCCGGGCTGCCGACGACGAATGGTTACATCTCCGGACTGCTGCACACCGACCTCGCAGGGGTAGCGTTCCTCCCGTCCGCGGCAGCGGGCGCGGATAATGCGTATCTCGCGGATTACTGGTACGCGTGTACGGCGAACGGAAATATCCTGCNNGCTATCGCAGTGCGAATGCTGGTCCGGCGTATTCCTCTCGCTGGATCGGCGCCCGCCTCGAGTTCCGGCCGCCCCAGGGGGTGTGATCTGACGTTCCCCAAATTTTCTGATTTTGCCCAGGAGGAGAAACCCCTCGACGGNNGAGAAGATGAGCATCGATGCCGTGCTCAACAAAGAGATCCTGATTCTGGGGTTCAAGACAGGACAGAGCAAGTTCAAGGAGGGTGGGTATACTACCGTCCAATTTGAACTCGACGGCGTCCGACACGTCTTCTTCACAGGGTCGCAGGTCATCGCCGACCAGTTGCAGAAGTACGAGACGAACCTCCCGTTCCTGGCAACCGTTCAGAAAATCAACCGCTATTACACGTTAACTTGAAGGAGGATTGAGAACAATATGGTATTGGCTCGTGCGCGAAACTGTGGGCGCTTCCCTGGAATCCTGCTAGCAGGGGGCAATTGGAACAATGCACGGAATGCAGGACCCGGCTATCGCAATGCGAATAATGGTCCGACGAATTCCAATCGCAATATCGGCACCCACCTCGAGCTCAGGTCCCGCCTGAGTGGCCCTGAACAGCGCACAGGCCGGAATCCTGCCCTCGGCGGCAGGGTCGAACACACAACCGGTCCGCAGAGGAGTGTTAGTACCCCTCCGGTGGAACGCTCTCCTCTGTCGGCGGGGCTGCGGTGGTCGGCATGAAGCGCCGGGGCAACCTGTTCTCATCCATGGTCTCTCTGGAAAACCTTAGGAGAGCGCACCAGAACGCCCGCA
>DALN01000125.1:0-4703 GCA_002499455.1 Methanoculleus sp. UBA77
CTTCCATTGGAATACTGTTCTTCTGACGATACCTGTTGCGCGAGCGTCCAGTTCTTGTGTTCATCTCTCCTGCAGACGTACGTTTCTGTATATCTTCCCGCTTACTCAGTGATTCTGTGATATCCTAAAGACCAAGGCATAAATAATCCCATTGACCATTTCTATATTCACGACGCCTTCTGTCTCTTAACTATACCGTTTGACGGAAAAAGAGGCTGGCTGATCTTCGAGGAGCAGAAATGCCTTGTCGTGAGTCGTTTTCAGCGGCATTAAAGAGATCCGGTTATCATGATCGATCGACGGTATTTCCACGCTAACGGCGTTGAACCTATCCCTGCCATTCTCATCCTGGTGAGCAGCGCCGTTGCCATCGCCGTCAGCCTTCACTCGCTCAGCTCCGGTTACTACGTCGTATTTCAGAACTTCTTCTACTTCCCCATCATTCTCGCGTGTTTCTTCTATGCCCGGAGAGGCTTTGTGTTCGCCGTTGCCCTCTCGTGCCTCTACGTCGTTCTGCTCCTCTCGTTTACGCAGGATCCGGAGCACCTCCTCGGAGCGATCGTACGGTTCATCCTGTTTGTACTGGTTGCTGCCGTCATTGCTGCTCTCTCGGCAGACCAGCAGCGTATAAAAACGGCTCTGGCAGAATCCGAACGAAGCCTGAACGATATCATCAACTTCCTCCCGGACGCAACATTTGTGCTGGACCTGGACGGCCGGATCGTCATATGGAACCATGCAATGGAGCAGCTGACCGGTGCCAGGAGCGAGGAGGTCGTGGGCAGAGGGGACTATGAGCACGCCTACCGTCTCCTCGGTAAACGTCGCCCGCTTCTCGCCGATATCGTGCTCCAGGACGACCCGGAACAGATCAGGAGATGGTATCCTGATGTCCGGAATGTGAACGGGGTGCTCTCGGGAGATCTCGAGATTGAAGATCTCCACGGGAAGAAAGCCGTGGTCTGGGCCGTTGCAACACCCCTTCGCAACAACCAGGGCGAGATCATCGGAGCCATCGAGTCGATACGCGATGTGACACTGTTGCACGATACCAGAGTTCAACTGCAACAGGCAAATGAGTCTCTTACCCTCGCCAATACCAAACTCCATCTCATCGGCAAGATGACGCAGCACGACCTTCTGAACACAACCCAGGCCCTCTCTGGCTATATCGAGTTGATCCGGCAGGCAACGGCCGGGGACCGGCCGCTGGCGGAGTACACGGATGGAGCCGACGCTCTCGTCCGTACTCTCTGCGAACAGGTGGAGTTCGCCAGAGATTACCAGAGCGTCGGGATCAAGGAACCGGTCTGGCAGGATCTTCAGTATACGGTCGCAAACGGGCTCGCTACCGTCACTTCGAAAGGGGTGGCGATCACCGCAGCGATCGATCCCGTGGAGGTCTATGCCGATCCCCTCCTTGAGAGGGTGATCTACAACCTTGCAACGAACGCGATCATTCATGGACAGACGGTGACAGAGATCAGGTTCTCGACGGAGAGGGCCGGTTCCGACATGCTGCTCGTCTGCGAGGATGACGGGATTGGAGTTCCTGAACCCTTCAAATCTGCAATCTTTCGGAGAGAACACTACAGTCACAGTGGATACGGCCTTTTCCTGGCCTGTGAGATCCTTGCCATCACCGGCCTCTCGATCCGTGAGGCAGGCATTCCGGGCAAAGGCTCCCGGTTTGAGATCCGCATTCCTGCGGGGTTGTATAGATCGATCCCGGACCGAGAGCAGCAAAATGAATGTTAGGGCTGGTCGGAGACCGAATCCTCTCAGGCAAACCAGCACTCTCACGTATTGATTGTAAATGACCAGCCTCCCCCTATGATTATTGTGGTCGCGACTGGAGAGTTCACACTGTCATCGGTCTGAATGAGCAGTCCGGGGAACCTGTAGTTGAAGATCGGAACATCCACCGCGTCCCGGCGGATGTAAAGCAAAGGTTAAATTGTTCGCTTTTGAAAGTACTCAAGTATCGGAACCTGTCCATGAACAGAGCGTAAGAATTCGCTTCGGGACGATCCAGAAGATAGGGCATCGATTATGGCAAAAGAGATACTGATCATTGACGACGACGAGAAGATTCTCCGGATCTTCAATCTTCTGATAAAATCATTCGGGTACTCCCCTGTTTTAGTGGACGATCCCAGGGTGGGTCTTGAGATCCTGCAGAAGAACCCCCCATCGCTGATATTTCTTGACCTTATGATGTCCCCGATGGACGGCTTGCAGTTCCTGGAGGAACGCAGGAAGATTCCAGGAGCGTTGAAGGTCCCGGTCGTGATCCTGTCGGCATTGAAGTTGAACGACGAAGAACTTGCGCCCTACGCGGACAGCATTGCCGAGATTGCCATCAAACCGGTCGAACCGGCACGGTTGAAAGAGATCATTGTAGGATACGTCGGGTAATGGGGCCATACCGGCGAAGAGAGACTGCAGCACTATCCCGATAGATGTCCTGGTGGGAGATACAGCTTGAATCCGTTTCATCTCGACATGACCGATATCGGTCGCCTTGTTTCCCGGAAGGATCTCCGGAGTCTCGTGGCTGCACTCAACAGCGAGGAGAAAGACCTCCGGTGGATGGCGGCGGGCGGCCTTGGAGAGCTGCGCGATCTCCAGGCGGTCGATCCCCTCATTCATGCACTCTCCGATCCCGATCCGGATCTCCGGGGGAAGGCTGCAGAAGCACTCGGCTCGATCGGGGATGCACGTGCGACAGGGGCACTCATCCCGCTCCTGAGCGATCCGGACGGAACAGTGCGGCTCCAGGCGATCTGGGCACTCGGAAAGATCCGTGACCCGCGTGCGACGGCACAGATCGTCCACTGCCTATCGGATGCCGATCCCGAGATCAAAGTCGCAGCAATCTGGGCGCTAGGGATGATTGGAGATCAGTACGCAACCGTGGTTTTGCGGCAGAAGTTGCTCGACCGGCATCGGGGTATCAGGGCCAAAGCTGCCGAGTCCCTGGAGGCATGCAGGTGGAGACCCTGCGACCGGCGGGAGACCGGCATCTTTGCGCTCGCCCGGAGAGACTGGAAGGAAGTGTCGCGGAACGCCAGAGCGATGATCGATGTCCTGATCTGGGCACTGAATGACGAGCATTTCGATGTCAGGATGCACGCTGCAAAGACTCTTGGTGAGACCAAAAGCCGGTATGCAGTCCAGCATCTCCGGCAGGCCCTTGACGATCCGGTGGAGGCTGTCAGCTACGAGGCTGCTGCCGCCCTCGGGGAGATCGGGAACGCAAGAGCAGTACAGGCCCTTGTTCACGGGCTTGAGAGCAACTTCCTGAGCACCCGGAAAGTTGCGGCAGGAGCGCTCGACCGGTTACGCTGGAAACCAAAGACCCTCTACCATCGGATCCTGCATTTGAGTGCAAAGGACGACTGGATTGGCCTTGTGCAACTCAAATGGCACGGCGTCGACCCCCTCACCCGTGAGTTGCAGGAGAGGCAGGTTGCCGAGAGAGCGGATATCGCAGAGGCCCTCAAGATCATCGGCAATCTCGCGACAGAACCCCTCATCAAGTTACTCCGGAGCCCGGACCCGGATATCCGGTGGCGCGCGGCCTCGCTGCTCGGCGACGGCCGTGACAGGCGGGCGGTCGGACCCCTCAGTACGGCGCTTGAAGATCCGGACGAGCGCGTCTCGTGTTCTGCTGCGATAGCCCTCGGAGAGATCGGTGAGGGGGGCGCCGTGGCCCCCCTTCTCCGGGCGTTCAAAACGGGAAATGCGGACCTGCGCAGGTGCACGATAGCCGCACTGGGAAGGATACCCTCGCAGAGTTCCCTTGCAGCCATCATCACCGCCTCTGACGACGAGAGTTGTGCGGTCCGTCTCAGTGCACTCCAGGCTATGGGCAGCATCAGGGATCCGCGAGTGCTTCCTGCTCTGCTCCGCTTCATCCACGATCCCGACCCCGCTCTCCGGAGGGAGGCGATACGGGCGCTCGGCACGTATCAACAGACTGAGGCGACGGCTGTCTTGATCCAGGCGCTGGGTGACCCTGATGCCGAAATCCGCAAAGACGCCTCCTATGCGCTCGGCAGACGCAAGGCAGTTACGGCAGTTCAGCCGCTGACCGCGTTGCTGGAGGATCCGGTTACGGAGGTTCAACGGTCAGCGGCCGGAGCACTCGATGCGATAGGCTGGAAGCCCGCAACCTCCAGTGAGCAACTTGCATACCTTATTGCAAAGGAGAACTGGGCCGAGATCCGGCGCCTCGGGCTTATCGGCAACCCTGCTACAAAGCCCGCAGCCTCAAGACCGTTGCTGGTGCCCGAAGATGCGGGTGACACCACTCTCGATCTGTCGAATCTTGCCGTCCGAGGGGCAGCTGCCCCCGATGGGAGCGCGGCGGACCCGGTCTCCGGAGCCCGGAGTCAGTCGCCCGCCAGAGATGACGGGGTGCCGGATCTGGACTCTCTCATCAGGGCGCTGGTTGACCCCCGTGTGGACCTGCCGTTACGGCTCCGGGCTGCCGAGGCCCTGGGCAAACTCGGAGATCTCCGGGGCGTTCAACCGCTCATCCATGCCCTGAGCGACCCGGATGCAGAGATCCGGTGGCGTGCAGCCCTCTCTCTTGGCATGATCGGCGATCACCGTGCTTTCAGTGCTCTGGTTGTTGCCCTTGACGACCCTGAATTCGAGGTGAGGAGACGGGCTGCCGAATCGATTGCGCTCCTGAG
>DALN01000125.1:4782-39515 GCA_002499455.1 Methanoculleus sp. UBA77
ACATGCGGATGTCAGATCCGCCGCGTTGTCGTCCCTTTTGAAACTGATCGATTTCTGGGGTTCACGCGTAACGGTCTTCCTGAAGAATGACGACCCGGTCATCCGGCGGAATGCGGTCAACACCTTAATGACGCTCATCGGGGAAGAGCGGGCTGCCGCCCGGCTTGTTCCTCTCCTCCGCTCCGGCAGTTTCCCTTATCCGGCGAGAGGTGCTCTCCGCGCTCGAGATGAGCGGGTGGCAGCCATCCCTGCCCGAGGAGCATGCGACAGTGCTGATAGCCCATAAAAGATGGGAGGAGGTCGTCGCACTTGGTAAAGAGGCCACGGACACACTCATCGATGCACTCTTTGATACGGACAGGGAGATCCAGGATGGTGCAGTTGTGGCCCTTGAGCGTATCGGGGATGCCGGGACTGTTCGATCCATAAAGGCTGTGCTCAGGCGGAGAAGTGATCTCCCCATCAAAGGAGTTTATGCTGCAATGAAGGCTGTCAGCCTTATCAGTGAGAAGGAGCGAGGGGAGGCCGGGTCAGAGGGAGAAGCCACGCACTTCTCTCCCTTCACCCCGCCGCCGTAAGCGCCTGTCATCCCGATCGGAGAACTTTCCTGGCCGGATCATGTTCCTGTCATATGCTGTTTTGGGAGCCGGATGGTGAACGTGTTCCCGTGAAGCGGGGAACTCTCGACGGAGATCGTCCCCCCGAGCCTCTCGACATCCTTCTTTGCGATGGTGAGCCCGAGTCCGAGGCACCCGGGCATCCTGGATAATTTGTTCTCGTTGCCGATGTAAAAGGGCCGGAATGCATTTCTCCGGGTTGCCTCATCCATTCCCGGACCGCCATCCGCTATGGATAGTACATGAACGCCGGGTTCTTCGGCATACCCGAAGACGACATGGCGCGGGGGACCCGAGTGCTTCACCACGTTCATGCAGATCTCGCTCAATATCTCGTACAGGTGCCCTCGATCCGTCTCGATCGTCAGGTCCGGCGGGATCTCGACGGCGTACGTCATTCCATCTCCGGCACTGCATACGCTGACGACATCGGTGATGAGGTCTGTCAGTAATACGGTCTCCCATCTCAGTTGCACAAGCACTTGCTCTGTATCGGTGAGGCTCGCTGCAAGGATCCGATTTACGACCTCGCTCACCCTGTTTGCGCACTCCTGAACCACCTTCAGGTATTGCATGCCTTCTGCGGTCAATCCGAAGTCACGGGGGCTGTCGAGTATGAGGTAGAGATACCCCAGGATCGGCTGAAGTGGTGTTCTCAACTCGTGCGATGCTATTGCGAGAAAGTCTGCTTGCTGCCTGGCCGCGTTCACGAGGGCAACTGCCGCATGCTTCACCTCGGTGATATCGGTTGCCGCGCCGAACGTGTACAAAACCTCTCCGTCTTTATCCCTGATCGAGAGACTACGAGCCCGTATCCATCGTATGGCGCCGTCGGGAAGGACGATTCTACACTCCAGCGAGGCGTATTCGTCCTCTTGCCGGCCGTTGAATACTCTGCTGAGAGATTCCCTGTCATCAGGATGGACGGCGTCGATAAGCGCTTCGGGGTTTGCCAGGAGAGTCTGTGTATCGAGATCCCATAGTGTCCCGGCTGCAGGGTCGACGTGAACCAGCGTTCTGCCGTCTGGCCCCCTTACCCAGAGCATCTCGGTCTCCCCCGGAGGGCGGGCTTTCTCACCCCTGTGCTCCGTAGATGGACCTCGCTCACCGGAATTCTCCGGGGCAGTTGCACCGTTATATCTCCATTTTCGGTCGTCGTACATTATGTGTCCCGGGAATTTTGAGGCTTCACTCCGTTCTCCGCGCTCTGAAGAGGCGGGGTGTCGTGCCCCCCTCCGGGCTCCGCGACGCTGTTCTTCCCACCTGGTTTCTGCGCGGTACCCGGCGGTCTGGTGCGATCCGGTGCCGGCATCACCGGCGATCGCCTGTAGGGGTCTACTTGGAATGTTTGTCTGAGTGAATACATTAAATAGATCCCACTTTTCACGTTTTGATACTGCGCCGGGAGACCCCGATCTCTCGCGATCTTCTGTATATCGACCCGGCGCCCTCCTCCGCAATTCATGCTTCAGATTAGCGCTCTGTTTTCCATATACAACCCGAGGCGCGCCGGTATCGCCGGAAGCCGTCCGGCTGCTCGACGGTACTGGCCACGGCAACCTGTTGATGATGCCCGGGACCATTCGGGGCTCTCGGTCTCTTCGATTTTTCCTTCCCCCAGGATCTATGTTTCGTTTTTTGAAACAAAAGGTGAAAGCCTGCATATCCTTCTTCTGCATCGTGGTAAAAGAGATCAGGCGGATCGCCCCTCACACATGGCGGATCGCCGGAGGATCCGGCCCGGGGGGCGCACCTCATGGGTTCAGGCGGGATATGGATATGATGAAGGCTATAGCGCGGTACAATCCTGCAGCATCCGGGACAGGCAACCCGGAACTGAAGAGTCGCTCTTGTGTCTATTTATACGGCATCATAGCCTCCCGGCAGCAGTGGAGGTTTGGGCGTATCGGTATAGGTGGAAAACCTCTCTACACCATCTGCTACAACGACATAGCGGCAGTGGTATCGATGGCCGGAGATGCCGCTCTGGACGGTTCGGTGGCGAAGCGCCAGCACCGTGAAGCCCTTGCTATCATCCGTTCCCATACGACCGTCCTTCCGATGGAGTACAGGGAGAATCTGTCGGTGAGCGACATTAAGCGGATTTTGACCAGCCGGTATACTCATTTGAAGGTCCAGCTTGCCAGCCTCGAGAACGGCGCTTTACGGCGGGCGTAACATTTCATAGCAGCCAGCGGTGCAGTTCTATTGTCCCAACCGGCACCTTATCGGTGCTCGGCGGTCCTTTTTTCCCGGATGGCTGATCTGCGACAGATGGAGCGGCTGCAGCCGCGTTTTGTCCCCATGCGACTGTTTGATCTGCTACAATCGAATAAAATTTCGATAAATGGTGCATATTGTAGATCCTAAATGTGCAATGATTTTATACTGGTGAATAGAATTGAATATCGGCCGACTATTGTTCCTCCAATACCTGTATCTGTGCAATCCCGGATGGATGATTCTCGATGAAGTGCGCCATGGAAATAGATCGAGCGGAAAACACGGTACTGCTATCGCATCTGCTTCCGGCAACCAGCCTGCTGCTCTACTCGAATGGAGTGAACAAATACCATTATTTTATCCAGTACATTGATCAGGGGCTGCAACAGTCAGAGCACTGTTTGTATGCATATTATCACACCAGACTGCGTTCAACACTTCAGCCGGATATCCTCGACAACAACATCTCGATCCTTGAACTGCAGGACTCCATCGACAGATTGCCGCAGATCATCCGGAGGATATACGAAGAGAGAGGCAGAGAGAATGGGCTCAGGTGCCTGTTTGATCTCTCCAGGATCGATGACTTCCAGAAGATTGTTGGAGCGAAGCGCCAGATTATGCAGATGCAGGATGCAGGTATGCCTATATCTGTACTGTTTGCATTCGAGATCAATTCGATGACCGGTGCTGAGGTCTCCGAGATCCGCCAGGGGATACCGAATACCACGATCACGACGGCCAATGAAACCATCGTCTCCCTTCAGTCGAACTTGACCGATCCGCCACAGATAGATCTCGCTGATCGGGCGGTCGTGGAGGATGTGGTGAAGAAATTATTGGAACCGCTCATACTGTCCAGCCTCGTTCGCCCGGTATCGGGGTATGATATCCTGCGCGAGATCAACGAGCAATTTCATGTGATCGTGCCGATGGCCAGGGTCTATTCCTACCTCTATGACCTTGAGCGGAGACATCTGCTTGAGACAAGGACCGAGGGGCGTTCCAAGGTGTACGTGCCGACCCCGGCCGGCGAGGAGTATATTCGTCGAAGAAAGCAGGATATCTTTGCCATCCTCCGGTATATCCTTGAGACGAAGTAACAGGATGGCGAATGATGCGTCCCTCCGGCTTGTTCGTCTACTCTGCGCGAACATTCCAGAATTTCACGGTCTGAGCAGGAGATATAGTGGAAAGAGTTTATATCATGACATATACATTTACTGCTTGAGCCTTCCGATATGATCGTTTATATGGGTATTGGGTCTCGCGAGCTCCGGTAGTGGGGGGTCGGAGGTCATCCTGTATCGAGGGTTCGAGGGAACACGTCGAGGGTGAGATATGGACTCAACTGCCTTCCCGGAGAAGAGGATTGTCATCGTGGATGACGATGATCTCGTTGCCCGGTCGCTGAAGGAGACTCTACGGCGTAATGGATTTACCGTTCCGGCGGTATTCAAGAACGGGGAGGATGCGGTCCGTGAGTTGCCGAGTATCAACCCGGACCTCGTCTTGATGGATATTGTTCTTAAAGGGCATATGGATGGTATCGAGACGGCGGAACAGATCCTTGAGTCCTTCCGGGTACCGGTCATATACTTCACTGCCCATGACGACAACGACGTTCTTCAGCGGGTGGCTGGAAGCGCTCCGTATGGATATCTCATAAAGCCGTGCCGGAGCGGCGAGCTTGTCAGCGCCATCAAGATTGCGCTTGCCCGTCATCGGGTGGAACAGGCGCTCTTTGAGAGCGAGAGGCGCTATCGGGCAATCTTTGACAATGTCAGCGACGTTATCCTGATCAGCGAAGTCTCCGGGGAGAGAATAGGGCCCTTCGTCGATGCGAACGAAGCGGCACTGCGCAAGTTGGGATACGAGCGCGAAGAGTTGCTTAACCTCTCCCTGGCGGATATCTGCGACGAGAACTGCGCGGATGACTGCGTCGCCATGCTGCGCGGCCTCCTTGAGGAGGGCACGGCATCGTGCGACATGATCCTCGTCGGGAAGGGGGAGCGCAGGCTCCTTGTGGACGTGAATGCGCATCAGTTTCCCCTGAACGGAAAGATGCTCGTCCTCTCGATCTGTCATGAATGCACCTTCTGAGCGAGGAGCCGCACGCTTGCGGCACCTGAGATACGGGAGCGCGCACCGGCGAACAACGGTGCAGGCCCTTTCTCGCGCGCCCGGCAGGAACTGCGGCCTCCCCTGCCATAGTTCAGCACAAAGGTATTTCAAGTAGGACGACAGATTAAATGAGGTGAACGGGGCGCGAAAGCGCAATCGGAGTCTCTTCCGTAGCCGTTCTGCATGGGATCATATCCGGGCGAGGGTTGCCAAGCCAGGTCAAAGGCGCTAGGTTGAGGGCCTAGTCTCGTAGGAGTTCGAGCGTTCAAATCGCTCCCCTCGCACTCATTTTCCAGATCATCATCAAGCAGCGACAGCGCTCGTCGGCCTATCTCCGGCAGCCGTCCCGCCTCTGCCGCCAGGACCCATTGCCCGAACGGCAACGATCTGCGGCCGGGCCTCGAACCGGAAAGAAGAGGAAGGGTGTCCGGTTCGGAAAGGTTTACGCCAGCGTCTCGATGCGCCGCTGGCATCGTTCCTGGAACTGTTCCCATTCATCGGGGTGCTCTTCTGCCCACTGCAGGATCGCGTGGACGATCCTATTCCGGGACTCCGAACCCTCCGGGTAGTTTACCAGGACGCAGTCAACCACCACTTCAATCCGCTCTTGTCGGTGCAGGCCATAGTCAGTTATAGTGCATACCTCCTGATACGCTCCGGGCGCTAATGCCGGGTGACGATCCGACACCATATAATCCTGATCCTCGCAGGGCGGCGGCGCCTGGAAATAACTTCGTTTGAGATATCCGGGTGAATACTCCGTTATTTCCCCTCCAGCACCCTGACCGCACACCCGATCCCGGAGAGGCGTATCCCGGTCCGGGCGCCGCAGGGGTTATTGCGCTCCCTGCCGAAGAGCTACAGGTACCATCATGAAACTCGGTGTACTCTTCTCCGGCGGGAAAGACTCCACGTTCGCCTGCTGGAAGGCAATGCAGCAGGAGGAGGTGGCCTGTCTCATCACGGTCACCTCCAGGAACCCGGAGAGTTACATGTTCCACACCCCGAACGTCCATCTTGCCGCACTGCAGGCCGAAGCGGCGGGGCTTCCCCTCGTGGAGGCCGAGACGGCGGGGGAGAAGGAGGAGGAACTCCTGGACCTGAAACGCGCCCTCCTCCGGGCCCGGGACGAGTTCGGTATCGAAGGGGTCGTCACCGGGGCGGTCCTCTCGGTCTACCAGGCGGCGCGGGTCCAGCGGGTCTGCCGCGAACTGGGCCTCTGGTCCTTCAACCCGCTCTGGCTCGTCGACCAGGATGCCTACATGGAAGACCTCATCGATGCCGGCTTTAAGGTCGTCATCGTGGGCGTCTTCTCCTGCCCCTTCGACGAGTCCTGGCTCGGACGGGAGATCGACCGCCGGACGCTCGACGAGCTCCGGGCGATCGCCCGGAAGTATCAGACCACCCTCACCGGCGAAGGCGGGGAGTTTGAGACGTTCGTCGTCGATGCGCCCTTCTTCTCCCGGCGGATCGCGTTCGAGGAGGTATCACGGGTCTACCGGAACTATAACGGCGTCCTCCGGGTCGAGCGGGCGGGGCTGGTGGCGAGATGATCCTGGTCGTCGACCTCTGCTACCGGGAGAACTCGCTCTCGCGGGACGAGTTCGTCCGGCCGGTCGAACAGATCCTCGGAAAGGCCGGGGCGCCGTTTGTTGTCCGCCACTACGCCGCCGTCACCGCACAGGATGTCGAGGGCGCGGATGCGGCCATCCTCTGCGGGACGGCGCTCAGAGATACCGGGTTTGCTGAGCACCCGGAGAAATTCCGGTGGCTTACCGCGTTCGAACGCCCGGTCCTCGGCATATCCTCCGGGATGCGGGCTCTCGCCGCGGCCTTCGGCGGCGACACCGAACCGTGCTGCGCGATCGGCATGACCGACGTCCGGGTGCTCGCACCCGATCCCCTCTTTGCCGGGACGGAGGTCTTTCCGGCGTACGGGGTGCATGAGTGCACCGTGCAGGTGCCCGATGGGTTCGTGGCGCTCGCCGCCTCCGATGCGTGCGTCCAGGCGATCCGGCACCGCTCGCTCTCCATCTACGGCCTTCTCTTTCATCCTGAGGTCCGGAACGAGTGGATCCTCGAGCGGTTCATCGAGCTCTCCGGGGCGGCCTTGCCGTAACACTTATCCCCGCATCCCCTGTTCATGGGTGGAGGTGCACCGGGGGCGGGCGGCGCCCCGTGCACCTCATACGGGGATGAATTCGATATCAGGTACCCTTGCTCCGGCGGGGTGTGAAGAGGTGCCCGACCCCCTCAGGCTGCTCGTCATCACCGGGAGCCCGGGCGACGTCGGCCGGGTCGATCAGGCGCTCCGGGACGCGGGGCTCCCCGCGGAGGTGGTCGGATGCGGCCGGCTCGCCGAGGGTCTCGATGCTCTCCGGCACCGGCCGTTCGACCTCATCCTGCTCGATCCCGGTGAACAGGGTGTCGCGGCGGTGAGGCAGGTGGAGAGCGCAGCCCCGGCCGTGCCGGTAATCCTCCTTGTCCCGGCCGAAAGCCTCGATTCGGCTATCCAGGCTCTCCGCCGCGGTGCCGACGACTACCTGGTCCGGGAGAGCCTCACTCCCGAGCGCCTGCTCTGCGCTCTCCGCCACGCCCTCACGGTGAAGCGTGGAGAGGCTGCGCTCGCCCGGTTGGAGCACCTGGGGCGGGAGATCGGCGAGAGCCTGCACGAGGGGGTCCTGCTGATCGACCGGCGAGGAATGACAGTCTTTGCCAGCGCCCGGATGGGGGAGATCCTCGGCTCCCCTGCGGCCGGGGTCATGGGTGTCTCCTTCCTCTCCTTTGTCGATCCGGCCGACGTCCCGCGGGCAAAAGCGCTGATCGCGCAGGGCCGGGACGGGCGGGCAGAGGCCGGGTTGCGTCTCCGGCGTTCCGACGGAGGGGTGATCGATGCACGGCTCACCGCCTCGCGGGTCACCGGCGAGGGCGGGGAGTACCGGGGCCTGGCCATCGGCGTCACGGACATCACCGCACAGAGGCGTGCGGAGGAGGAACTCCGGCGCAGGAATGTCCAGCTCAACGTCATCAACCAGCTTGTCAGGACCGCCACTTCTGCGGCGGGAACGGAGGAACTGTTTGCAGACACGCTCGATCGGGCCCTGACGCTCCTGGGTTTTGAGGGGGGAGCCATCTACCTGATCGGCCATGACGGTGGAAGAGCCGAACTGGTCGCCGAGGCCGGGCTGCCGGAAGGGTTCTCGTTCAGGCAGCAGATCGCCGACCTGAACCTTCCGCCCTATGACGGGGTTATCGGCCGGGGCGTCCCGCGCTTTGTTGAGGATTACCCGCGCGCATATCCCGCCGATGCCGGCGCAGGCATCCGGGCGCTTGCGAGCATCCCCATCATCGCCGGGAAGCGGGTCATCGGTGTCGTCAACCTGGTCAGCCAGAGTGCACATGCCTTCTCCCCCGGCGAGCAGGAGGTGCTTGCCTCCATCGGCAGGGAGATCGGAAGCGCTGTCGGGTTGATGCGGCTCCACGAGACGGCAAACTTCTACCTGGACCTCATGACGCACGACATCAACAACGCAAACACCGCCGCGCTCGGCTACGCAGCGATCCTTCTCGAAGAGCTCCGGGGGCCGGAGCAGGAACTCGCCAAACGAGTCGCGGCGGCCGTGATGCAGAGCGCCGAGATCGTCGCAAACGTCTCGACGCTCCGCCGGCTCGCGGAAGAGGCGCCGGCACCCGGGCCGGTGAACCTCGATCCTGCCATACGGAGCGCTGCCGGCATGTTTCTGGACGCGGATATCCGCTACACGCCAGAGGCTCTGTGGGTCGCCGCCGACGACCTGCTTGTAGCAGTCTTTGCAAACCTCATCGGCAACGCCGTCAAGTTCGGGGGACCGGGCGTCTTGGTCCGGATCACCGCCCGTGAGGAGGACGGGACTGTCACGGTCTCGGTCGAGGATACCGGGCCGGGGATACCTGACGCCGAGAAGCCCCTGGTCTTTGAGAAGTTCAGGAAAGGCGGCAAAAAGAGCGGCAAAGGGCTCGGCCTCTACATCGTCCGCACCCTGGTCGAGCGCTACGGGGGTCGGATATGGGTCGAGGACCGCATACCGGGGAGGCCGGAGGAAGGGGCAGCGTTCCGCCTGGTGTTCCGGGCATGCCCACCCGTCACCGGCCGTGAAGGTTGATCGTGTTGATCAGGGCCGAGAACCCGTCCAGCTCCTTCTGGAGGACCTCGTTCCGGGTCATCCCCATGCTCGTCTCCGCGTCGGCCGTCAGCATATCGGGGCCGCGGAAGACCTCACGGTCGACGCCGTCGGCGGAGAGGATCTTCCGGGCCTCGGCGTCGTGGACGAACGCCCGGCCGGGGAGGATCACGACGTCCTCGAGCCTATTTAAGTTCACCCCGGCGAGGTCGTCGGCGGTGATGAGGCAGGCGATCTCCTTTCTGACCCGGACGACCCTCGATTCGGAGCCGCGGATCGAGAGGACCCGCTGGATGAAGGGGGCGGCGACGCTCCCGGTGATCACCGTCGCACGCTTCCGGACGCGGGGGAGTTTCTTCAGGAGGTCGGGTTCATGGAGGATCGCGAACGGCGAGCCGATCGAGGGGTCGCCGAGCGGGGTCCCGCTGATCTTCATCGAGAACCGGTCGTTGAGGTCGGTGACGATCTCGTGGAACTCGTCGACGGTGTGGACCTGCTGCCCTTCGAGGATGGGAGCGTTCCCCAGGATGAGCCCCTGGTCGGTCCTGTTCGCAAACCGCATCAGGATCAGCCCTTTTGCGCCCCGCTCCTCAAGCCATGCGCAGGTCTCTTCGAGGACCTCGCCGTCGTTGACGCCGGGGATGACGACTGCGGCGGCGTAGACGTCGATTGCGCCGCAGAGCCGGTCGAGGACCGCGAGCGAGGCCTCCGGGGTCGGGTCGTGCATCCACTGCCGCCGGAGTTCAGGGTCGGCGGCAAAGACGGTGTAGGAGACCTCGGCAAGGCCGTTCTCGATGAGGAAGTCGGCGATGGCCGGGTCGTCGAACCCCTTGCCGCTCGTGTAGCCGATGTGGATCGGGACCTCCATGCTGCCGAGGAGCTCGACCAGGTCGCGGAAGTCGGGGTAGCAGCTCGGGTCCCCGCCGCCGCTGATGGTGATCCGGTCGATGTCGTCGCCGGTGATCTGGAGGTTTGCAAGCGTCTCGTCGGCGACGCTGCGGAGGTCCTTGAACCCGGTGTAGCCCTCGCGCACGCCCCGGGTGCAGTAGTCGCAGCCCTTCTGGAAGGGGAGGCAGTATTTGCAGCCAAACGACGTCGTTCCTTTGACGTGTTTGAAGTAGCAGTACGAACAGAATCCCCGGCAGTCGAGGCCGGGCCGGCCCCCGAGATCGACGTTGAGATGCGACATCCTTCTGGTACTCTCTTGCGCTCCTCGGTTATGAACGTTGCAGACTCGTCCCTCTCTTCCTGCGGTTTGCTCCGGCGGGCCGGCCGGCGGCGCGTCCCGCACCTTTATGGTCCGGGGGGGTGAGGGAGTCATGGTATGCGGACGAGCCACCGGCTGCTGCTCCGGCTCTATCACGATCCGGGCTACGACTTCTCGCGTGTCGAGGTCGAGTACGTCGACAGAGGGGCGCCCGGCGACCGATCGAGGGTGCAGGGCGAGCGGGTCCTCGCGCTCGATGCGCAGTACCTGGAGGTGGACGCCGGGACGCACGTGACCTGTATTCCGTATCATCGAGTCCGACGGATCCTGTATGACGGCGAGGTTGTGTGGGCGATTGGGTCTGAGATGCCCGGGGATGCCGGGGAGGCATGAGAATCCGGGCGCCACCTTTTTTACCGCGGACAACCCACAATGTAAGGTATGCCCCAGTGGCTTAGCTGGCAGAGCGGCTGACTTGTAATCAGCAGGTCCCGAGTTCAAATCTCGGCTGGGGCTTAAAAAACTAAATTTTTAGCCTATTTCCAGGTGGAAGAGCATATTCTCGATCATTTCACAGGCGGGGGACAATGAACACTGTAGAGAAATGCTCCTGGGGAGAGAGATGAAAAGATATATTAGTCCTCCAGCTGCGTATATCTCATTGTACCATACGTATATGCGCGCCACATATGTGGGGTGGGTGTAATGGCGAAGGCTATAGAACTGGGGTTGAAACTAAAGGGTGAAGATGCTCGCAGGTTCGAGAAATTCCTTGAGCACAATGACCTGAGTACGCGCGGCCAGTTTTTAGTCAGGGAAGCCGCGATGCGCTCTCAAAAACGATCTTGATGGTAGAGCCAATTCCTCATGAAGAGTTGGAGTACGTTACTCTCCACGAAGGAATTGACGTAAGTTCTTTTTCTTGTTGCAGTAATCCCGAAGAGGTTGATTTAGAGGACTTTTTAAAAGAAGATGCCTTGCGGTGCCAGAGCAGCTTCTTCTCCGTCACCCGGGTTGTTTTCTGGAAGGGGACTCTTGTGGGCTATTTTACACTGGTAACCGATTGCATCGAAAAAGAGGAAATGGTTAGGCGGGATCGAATAAAGGGCTATAAATATCGATATTATCCTGCAATAAAAATTGCGAGGCTGGCGGTTCACGACGATTACCGGCACCACGGTATCGGAACCAATATGTTAATAGAAATCTTTTCTATCGTCGGAGACATCACCGAGAACGTCGGCTGTAGGATTTTAACTGTTGACGCTAAACCAACCTCCGTTGGATTCTACGAAAAATCAGATTTTCGAAGGGCTTTAGTCAGTCCAGAAGATCCACATCATAAGGAGACCATCCCTTTTTACTTTGATATTTTACATATTATCAGGGCGAGAAGAAGTATATAACTGTCCATGTATGGACCTAATTTTGAAATACGCCCAAAAAGGGGAGGTTCCCGCCTAATGACGGTAAAATGAAATCTCCATCGAATGTGTTCTGCTGGAACAGCGATTTGAAGCGTTCAGAGAGGCTTTGGAGCAGTTCGGTAAGGATATCGCAGATCTCCGGGGCTCCTGCCAGTGTGACAACGAGGTGGAAGCGAGGAAGAAGCAGGATTTGATCGATCAGGTCTCCTGGATGTTTGACGATATCGATCTGTCCGGGGGCGCGCGGGAGTGGATTTGCGATCAACGGTCTAACGGTGCGGATGCGAAAGCGGTTGCACTTAGGCGGGTTCGGGCTGTCTCGCAGAAGTGCGGCGCTTCTATCCCGGGACTGAGAGAGCGTTGATCTCTCTATCCCGATTTATAAAACTGCAAATCCGATCCTGGGCGGTCTATGACTTCGAGGAGATCATCGATTATAAGGCGCTGCTCTGCTCTGCCTTCCGGCGCTCACGACGAAGACCTCGCGGCCGGGGCGCTGCTGCACAACGTGGATAGTCACCTCATCGCCGGTTAGCATCTTCGGCATGTCGCTGGCGGCGATCACGAGCTCGCCGAGCCGTCCACCTGCATCTGTAGGGCGTCGTGGTGCTTCTGGATTTTTCCACATGATGTCGAAGGAAAGGAAAAGGCAAGATCGTGAAACTCAGCTCCGCATGAACCCGGTTCATACCATCCCGGCGGACGTGGCCGGGGATGACCGCTTCCCATTTGAAACCGGCGAGGAAGTCCGGGTGACAATCGACGGGGAGAAGAAGCGGGCTGTTGTTGAGAAGATAGAATTGTCTCACGCCAGGCAGCCCAACTCTTTGCCGTGGTGCTATTGTCGCCACCCTCAGTTTTTCTGCGAGTCTGCGCACATTCGCAAAGGTAGGTGTCCTCGAAATGAAGATCAAAGTGAGAGGGAAACCCGTTTTTTTGAGAGGAAATAATCGAAATGTTTCCGCTTCACACTGTTTTAAGGGGATTTTAAGGGGATATTACTCGGCCGGTGTAAAAAAGCCCGTACACCGGGCAATTTAACCATGTTTAAATAAGCGTCGATGTGACCCTCCTGTTATGAGAACGATTGCCATAGTACTGGCGTTGTTAGTGGGTTTT
The DNA here is from genome assembly GCA_002499455.1 of Methanoculleus sp. UBA77. Classification (GTDB taxonomy): domain Archaea; phylum Halobacteriota; class Methanomicrobia; order Methanomicrobiales; family Methanoculleaceae; genus Methanoculleus. The sequence continues at coordinate 17,660 of DALN01000125.1, forward strand.
CTGTTGATCTGTGGATGTATTCAAAGCGGAGAGACGGTCAAGCCCTCTGAAGTAGCTCAACCGACGGTGCAACAAACCACTGCAACTTCACAACAGTCACCCTCAACTGCATTAGCATTATCAAACACGCCAAAATACCGGCCCGGCGATATCATAGACGATGCCCCAACAGATGACGGTCCTTGCTGGTTAGTGATCTCGTATGATCAGGACACGGACGAGTATGAAACGGCTGTTGTTTTTATGCATGATGACGGTTCGTGGGGATATCTACTGGGTGAAGATACCGATTGGGACGAGAGAGACTTTATTGAAGAGTACTATCCTGTGCTTATCGCTCATGTCGACCTGTCTGATATAGATATTGAATATATTGAATAGGTGGAGTGGAAGAGAGTCTCCCGAAAAGCTGTATCCGGTATACATTGCCTGCAAGGATCCGGTGGTATCCGAATCAGATATCAAAAGGGATCAACTCTATTTTTCTGCCGCCCTCCCTCGTTTATAACGGCATTTCTCTGTTCAAACATCACCACCAACTCCTGGTAATCGAGCATCATCAAGAGCATGTGAAGCATTTCAACAGAGCCGAACGCACATATCTTTCTGTTATATATACATATACAACTAACCGATCACTCATGCCAGCGTGTGGCCATGGCACGCACAGCCCCCGGCTCGACACGATCCTGATGGTCGAGGAGTTCATCCGGGAGCACAGCGGCGAATATAGGCGGCGGGCCTTATGGGAGAACCTGCCGAAGAGAATGATGTACCAGACGTTCAAGACGGTCATCGAGTATCTCGAGGCGTCAGGGAAGATAGCAAGCGATTCACAGGGAAAGATCTGCTGGATTCACAACCCGGAGTTAGTCCGGAAGTATGCACTGCGTGAAGACCTGCGGATCCGATGAAGTGCCGAATCTATTTTGCGGATGAGCAGGTGCAGGCGGCCTTCATGGCCCTCAAGGCCTCCAGTGACCCCGGAGATCAGCGGTTAGCCGGGCTGCTGGATCGGGCTCTCGACAGAATCTCGGCTGACGCCTTCTGCGGGATCCAGGTGCCAAACTGATCCCGAAAGACTACCATAAGCGGCATGGGCCGCTGGAGAATCTCTGGAAATACAATCTCACCCGGTCATGGCGGCTCATGTATACCATAGCCAGCGACGGCGACACAGTCGCGGTCATCATCGAGTGGTTGGACCATACCGACTATAATCGCCGGTTCGGATACTGAGTATAATCCGGTAGAACTGGTATGCGCACGCACAACATCCGGCACCAGGCCTGGTTGCGGGCCGTGCCCGACGCGCGGCGTGCTGTCGCAGCAATACAACCGCGATCAGGCCCGGTAGCTCGCGATGTATTCAGCTAAAAGGCCCCCCGGCTGTGCTGTCCGGGTGCAACCAGACCCTATCGGAGCGCCCGCGGCGATCTCAGGCTCAGCCGGGTCGGGATAGGGTCTCTTTTGGGCCACCCCGGGACCCCGAGACCATGTCATACCTCACCCCGGTAGGAGTACTTTTCTCCCGATCGCACCCATATTTATACATGGCCTCTCACGTCCACCGGATAGAGGTACACTATTCCCGCGATCCACGGCTACAGACGCGTACCGAGAGGTTCCGCTCGCCGGGCCTCCCCCTGCGTGAGCTGCACCTCGTCGACGTCTATACCATAGCGACCTCGCAGAGGGACTTCTCCCCTGATGAGCTCTCGCAGATCGGTGCGCAGCTCAGCAACCCCGTTGTCCAGCGGTACTCCGTAGACCGGCCGACGACCGGGGCCGCCTTCGATTACGCGATCGAGGTCGGGTTCCTCCCCGGCGTCACCGACAACGCCGGGACGACGGCAAAGCAGACCATCGAGGATTACTTCGGGTTCCGGTTCGGCGAAGGGGAGGCGGTCTTCTCGTCGCAGCTCTACCTCGTCGCTGGCGACCTCTCCCCCGACTCGCTCCAGAGGCTCGCTGCCGCCCTCGCAAACCCGCTCGTCAACCGCGTGCATATCAAGAGCCGCGAGGAGTACGGTGAGACGGGGATGGACACGATCACGCCCTTCGTCCGCCTCGACGAACTCCAGGCGGCCGGGACCGTGAACCTCGACCTCCCCGACGCGGACCTCGCACGCATCGGGAAAGAGGGTATCATCGACCCCGAGACCGGTGAGCGGCGGGGGCCGCTCGCCCTCGACCTCGCCCAGCTCCACGCGATCAGGGATTACTTCCGGGGCCTTGGGCGGAGGCCGACGGACGTCGAGCTCGAGTCGCTTGCCCAGACCTGGAGCGAGCACTGCAAGCACACCATCTTTGCCTCGGCGATGGACGACGACCTCCCGAGAGGGCTCTACAAGACCTGCATCCAGGCAGCCACCAACACCATCCGCAAGGCAAAGGGCGAGAACGACATCTGCGTCTCAGTCTTCACCGACAACTCCGGCGCCATCGTCTTCGACGACGAGCACCTCGTGACCTGCAAGGTCGAGACCCACAACTCCCCCTCGGCCCTCGACCCCTTCGGCGGCGCCCTCACCGGCATCGTCGGGGTCAACCGCGACACGATCGGCTTTGGCCTCGGCGCAAAGCCCTGCATCAACATCTACGGCTACTGCGTCGGCGACCCCGATACCGATCCGGCCCTTTTCCGCGGGAAGAACCGGACAAACCCCATCCTCTCCCCGAAGAGGATCTTTGACGGCGTCATCAGCGGCGTCGGCGTCGGAGGCAACTGCTCCGGCATCCCGACACCGCAGGGGTGGTGCTACTTCCACGACCGGTACGTGGGTAAACCTCTCGTCTTTGCCGGCACCGTCGGCGTGATGCCGCGCACTCATGACGGAAGACTGCTCCACGAGAAGCAGGCCCTGCCCGGCGACCTCATCGTCATGGTCGGCGGNNAAGGACGGGATCCACGGGGCCACCTTCTCCTCGGAGGCCCTCGACCCGGCAAGCCCCGTGACCGCGGTCCAGATCGGCGACCCGATCACCCAGAAGAAGTTCTCCGACGTCATCGTCAAGGAGGCCCGTGACCTCGACCTCTACCGGAGCATCACCGACAACGGGGCGGGAGGGCTCTCCTGCTCCGTCGCGGAGATGGCAAAGGAGTCCGGCGGATGCCACGTCCTCCTCGACCGCGTGCCGCTGAAGTACCCCGGCATGGCGCCGTGGGAGATCTGGATCTCCGAGTCGCAGGAGCGGATGACGCTCGCCGTCCCGGAGGAGAGGGTCGGGGCGTTCATGGACCTCATGAAGAAGAGGGAGGTCAAGGCGACCGTCATCGGGACGTTCACCGATACCGGCAGGTGCGTCGTGGAATACAACGGCAAGACCGTTATGGACGTCGACCTCGACTTCCTCCACGACGGCCTCCCGAAGAAACACCTCATAACGAAGCCTCCGGCGGCGATCCCGTCCGACCCCGTGCCTGCATGCCCCGACCGGCTCGACGACCTCCTCCTTGTCATGCTCGGGCGGAAGAACATCTGCTCCAAAGAGTTCATCTCCACCCAGTACGACCATACCGTTCAGGGCGGTCACGTCCTCGGCCCCGTCCAGGGGAGCGGCCGGGTCCAGGCCGTTGCCACGCTGACGAAGGTCGTCCCCGGCTCCATGAAGGGCGTCGGGCTCTCGCAGGGCCTCTTCCCGTCATATACGGAGCTCGACCCCTACCGCATGGCCATCGCCGCGATCGATGCGGCGATCCGGGGTCTCGTCGCGACAGGCATCCCGATGGAGACGATCGCGCTCCTCGACAACTTCTGCTGGTGCTCCTCCGACGACCCCGAACGGCTCTGGCAGCTCAAGCGGGCCGCGCTCGGCTGCCGTGACGGCGCGGTCGGGTTCGGCACACCGTATATCTCCGGGAAAGACAGCATGTTCAACGACTTCTCGGGGTTCGACGCGGACTCTAACCCCGTCAAGGTCTCCGTACTCCCGACGCTCCTCATCTCCTCGATCGGCGTCCACCCCGATGTCGCCACCGCGGTATCGATGGACGCGAAGTTCGACGGCGACCTCGTCTACGTCGTCGGGGAGACCGGGGAGGAACTCGGCGGGTCGGAGTACCTCGCGCACCTCGGTGTCCGGGGAGGTGTGGTCCCGGCCCTCGATATCGAGGCGGCAAAGGCGCGGTATGAGAGGATGACCGACGCGATCGAGAAGAAGATCGTCGCCTCCGCCTTCCCGGTCACCCATGGGGGCCTCCTCGTCGCCCTCGCAAAGGCCGCGATCGCAGGGAGGGTCGGCATGGATCTCGCCATACCCGGCGGGATGCGCCCGGACTGCTACCTCTTCTCGGAGTCGCTCGGCCGCCTCATCGTCACGGTCGCTCCCTCCGACCGTGAGGCGTTCGAGGAGATCTTCGGCGACGACGCGCACCTCCTCGGCCGCGTCGGCGGCACGGTCTTCCGGGTATCGGCAGGAGAAAAGACCCTCATCGAGCAGCCCATCACGGCAATGGAAACAGCATACAAGGCACCTTTCGGGGGGTACTGAGATGGCCGGCACATATACCACCAGGACCACGGCAAAGGCCCTCATCATGAGCGGCTACGGCATCAACTCCGAGATGGAGACGCAGGAAGCCCTGATGCGGGCCGGGATGGCATCTGATATCGTCCACATCAACGACCTCATCGCGGGCGAGAAGGCCCTCTCCGACTACCGGCTGATGGTCTTCCCCGGCGGGTTCTCCTACGGCGACGACACGGGTGCCGGCAACGCCTACGCAAACCGCGTGAGAAACAACCTCTGGAGCGACGTCAAAGAGTTCCTCGCGGGAGACAACCTCGTCCTCGGCATCTGCAACGGGTTCCAGATCCTCGCAAACCTCGGCCTCGTTCCCGCGTTCGACCAGGACCGGCCCCGCGAGATCGCCCTGATGCCGAACAGGAAGGGCGTGCTGGAGTGCCGCTTTGTCACGCTGAAGCCTGCGGCGGAGAACCTCTGGACGAAGGGTATCACGCACCTCTACTGCCCGGTCTCCCACGGCGAGGGAAACTTCTCCTGCTCGGAAGAGACCTTAAATCGGATCGAGAGGGAGGGCATGGTCGCGTTCCGCTACTGCCGCGACGACCTCTCCCCCGCAGGAGGGGAGTACCCCTACAACCCGAACGGTTCGCTCGCGGACATCGCCGGGATCACCTCGGCGGACGGCAGGGTCCTCGGCCTGATGCCGCATCCCGAGCGGGCCATGGAGTTCGTGAACCTCTACGACTGGCCGACCCGAAAAGAGCGGCTGCGGCGCGAGGGAAAACCCCTGCCCACCGAATCGATGAACATGCAGTTCTTCCGGAACATCGTCGCATATTTCGGTGAGTGAGCAGGCCCGGTTTCCACTTTTTGTCTCTCCTGACACCCGAACGTGGCCGGGCTGCCGGTCATCCGTGCGCCCGGGTTCACGCTGGCCAACGTTCTGCCGTCACAACTATATCCTCTTCCATAGAGTAGTTGCTCAGCCTGAACGGGAGGAGTCGCCACGAAGATCAGGGTCACCCGCTGTTTTGCAGAAGAGGGCGCCGATGCGCCTGCGGTCCTCCAGATCGAGGTGAGCCAGGGGGACGTCCCTGCCGCAGATGAGATCCTCTCGTTTGCGTCCATGCACGGGGATTTCGTCTGCATATCCGACCGCATCTTCCGCCGGTTCGAGATCATCCTCCCGCCGGAGAGCCGTCTTGAGATCCTCAAAGACGCGCTCCTCCAGATCGTCTACCTCGAACGTGAAGGCTCCGGGGGTGAGGGCCTCAATCCCTACGAGGTCGAGGACTTCATCGATGCGCTTGAACGGACCCAGCAGAACGTGCTGGGCGGCGATGCCGCGCCCTGATCTCCTGCTCCACGGTTCGCTCATCTTTTTGCGGAGGACCGCGAACCTCTTATGTGATCTGAGTGGCAGGAGAGGAGAGAAGGACTGGCGGGCTTGCCGTCAACACCGTCCATACCATGGACTGTATAGAAGGGATGCAGCGTCTCGCAGCGGGTTCGGTCGATATCATCGTCACGTCGCCGCCCTACAACATCGGGAAGGAGTACCGGTCGTACAACGACCGGCAGCCCCGTGAAGAGTATCTCGACTGGCTGGGGGAGGTCGCCGCCGGAGCGGCGCGGGTCCTCGCCGACGACGGCTCGTTCTTCCTCAACATCGGCGGCAAACCCCGGGACCCCTGGATACCCTTCGACGCCGTCCAGCGGTTCCGCTCCTGCTTCGAGCTGCAGAACGTCATCCACTGGGTCAAGGCGATCGCGATCGAGAAGGAGGATGTGGGCGATTACGGGAATATCGCCGGTGACATCGCCGTCGGCCACTACCAGCCGGTGAACAGCTCCCGCTACCTCAGCCAGTGCCACGAACATATCTTCCACTTCACGAAGAAAGGGAGCGTCGCCCTCGACAAACTGGGTGTCGGCGTGCCCTACCAGGACAAGAGCAACATCGGCCGATGGAAGGCGGCGGAGCGCGACCTCCGGGACCGGGGGAACACCTGGTTCATCCCCTACCGGACCATCCGCTCCTCCCGGCCCCACCCGACCAGTTTCCCGGAGAAACTCCCGGAGATGTGCATCCGGCTCCACGGCTGCCGGCCGGGGATGCTGGTCCTCGACCCCTTCATGGGCATCGGGAGCACGGCGCTTGCGGCGCTCGCCCTCGGTGCGGACTTTATCGGATTCGAGATCGACCCGGAGTACCGGGATATCGCCGAGGCCCGGATCGCTGAAGCCCGCCGCCGTAGGATGCCGGAGTGAAGGCCGGCCACAATTTCTTCCCGGTCGTGGCAACTGCACCCTGCCGCTCTCGATGGCGGTACCCGCTCCGCTCGCGGCGGCGCTGGCGATCCTGGCCGGCCTATAAGGCGGGTTCCTGTAACGTTCCACCGATATTCCTCAAAAATCCCGCCGGAACCACGTATATTATATAATCCGGGCGTCATGTTGTCCCCACCAGAGGGAACAACTATGGATATCAAGTATGTATCGACAACATGCCCGTACTGCGGCACCGGGTGCGGGTTCAACCTTGTCGTGAGGGACGGCAAGGTCTTTGATGTGGCGCACTGGCAGCGTGCGCCCGTCAACGGTGGCAAACTCTGTCCCAAGGGGCGGTATGCCCACGAGTTCATCAACAGCCCCGACCGTCTGACAAAACCGCTCATCAAGAAGGACGGCAGGTTCGTCGAGGCGACCTGGGACGAGGCGTATGCCCTGATCACGGAGAAGTTCAGGTCTTACAAACCCGGGGAGATGGCCTGTCTCTCCTCCGCCCGGGCATCGAACGAGGAGAATTACCTGATGCAGAAGTTTGCACGGGTGGCGCTCAAGACCCCGAACGTCGACCACTGCGCCCGGCTCTGCCACGCGTCCACCGTCGCGGGCCTTGCGGCGGTCTTCGGGTCCGGCGCGATGACGAACTCCATCAAGGACATCGCCGAGTCGAAGTGTGTCTTCGTCCTCGGCTCCAACACCTTCGAGCAGCACCCGCTCATCGGGCGGAGTATCGTCCGCGCAAAGGAGAGCGGCGGGAAGGTGATCGTGGCCGACCCGCGCTACACCCCGACCGCAAAGCAGGCCGACCTCTACATGCCGTTCATCTCCGGGACCGACGTCGCCATCCTGAACGGCCTGATGCAGGAGATCATCAAGAACGGCTGGGAGGACAGGGAGTTCATCGCAAACCGCACGAAGGACTTCGACAAACTCAAGGAGGTCGTCATGAAGGATGACTACAGCCTCGAGAACGTTGCAAAGGTCTCCGGCATTCCCGCCGAGAGTCTCAAGACCGCTGCAGAGTGGATTGCAAAGGCCGATGTCGCCACGCTCATCTACTCGATGGGCATCACCCAGCACACCGTCGGGGTCGACAACGTCAAATCGACCGCGAACCTGATGATGCTCACCGGCAATCTGGGCAAGCCGGGCGCCGGCGTCAACCCGCTCCGCGGCCAGAACAACGTCCAGGGCGCCTGCGACATGGGAGCCCTCCCGAACGTCTACTCCGGCTACCAGAAGGTCACCGACGAGCCGGCCCAGAAGAAGATGAAGGAGGCGTGGGGCGTCGACGAACTCGCCGAGGGCAGGGTCGGCTACACGGTCACGGAGATGATCAACGTCCTCGCCGACAAACCCGGCGAACTCAAGTGCATGTACATCATGGGCGAGAACCCGATGCTCTCCGACCCGGACCTTCACCACGTCGAGGAAGCCCTCAAGAACCTGGAGTTCCTGGTCGTCCAGGACATCTTCATGACCGAGACCGCCGAGCTCGCCGACGTCGTTCTGCCTGCGGCATGCTACGCCGAGAAAGACGGCACCCAGACGAACACCGAACGGCGGGTTCAGCGCTGGAAGAAGGCCCAGGACCCGCCGGGAGAGGCGAAACCCGACTGGCAGATCATCTGCGAGCTCGGGGGATTGATGGGCTACGAGAAGCAGTTTGCGTTCGAGAGTCCCGCAGCGATCTTCGAGGAGGTCGCCGCCGTCACCCCGTCCTATGCCGGCATGTCCTATGCCCGCCTCGACCCTGACGGCCTGCACTGGCCATGCCCGACCGCGGAGCACCCGGGCACCCCCATCCTCCACAGAGAGAAGTTCGCCATGCCCGATGGACTTGGCGTCTTCTCACCGATCGAGTGGAAGCCCCCGGCGGAGGTGCCGGATGCCGAGTACCCCTACGTGCTCACCACCGGCCGTACCATCTGGCAGTGGCACACCGGCACCATGACCCGCCGGTCGTGGAGCCTTGAGAAGGAGGCCCCCATCGGCTGGATCGAGATCAGCCCCGAAGATGCGAAAGAACTCGGCATCAAGGACAACGAGGTCGTCCGGGCGAGCACCCGCCGCGGGTCCGTCGAGATCCCCGCACGGGTCACGCCGGGAATCATCAAGGGGGTCATGTTCATCCCGTTCCATTACAAGGAGCATCCGGCGAACAGGCTGACGAACAACGCGCTCGACCCGATCGCGAAGATCCCGGAGTTCAAGGCGTGTGCTGTGAAGGTCGAGAAGATTGCGGAGGTGTGAAAGATGGCGGGAAAAGGCGATCTGCTCTATGCGTGGACGACGGACGATAAACTCAGGGAGAAGGCGGAGACCGGGGGAGCGGTCACCGCACTGCTGCGCCACGCTCTTGAGAGCGGTATGGTCGACGGGGTCTTTGCGGTCAGGAGGGGGGCGGACGTCTACGACGCGATGCCGGCCCTGATCACCGACCCTGCTGAGATAGGAGGGATTGCGGGTTCGCTCCACTGCGGCACCCTGCTCCTCCCCAAACAGATGCGCCGGTGCCTTCTCGCGACCGAACCGAATATGCGGATTGCGACGGTCCTCAAGGGCTGCGACGTCAAGGCGATGTACGAGATGGCCAAGCGCAACCAGGTCAACCTGGACAACATCATCATCATCGGCCTCAACTGCGGCGGCACCATCCGGCCGGAGACGGCGCGGATCATCGTCCGCGAGAAGCTCGGCCTCGATCCCGACGACGTCGTCAAAGAGGAGATCGACAAAGGAAAGTTCATCGTCGTGACGAAAGACGGCCAGCATGCCTCCGTCTCGATCGACGAACTGGAGGAGGGGGCGGAGGACCTCCTCGGCAACGAGGGGCTCGGCCGCCGCTCGAACTGCCGCCGGTGCAAGATCAAGATCCCGCGGCAGGCGGACCTCGCCTGCGGCAACTGGGGTGTTATTGGGGAAAAAGCCGGGAACGCCACGTTCGTCGAGGTCTGCTCCGAGAAGGGTGCAAACCTTTTCAACAGCGCCGTCCAGGCCGGTGCAGTGGCGACGGAGCCCGCGAACCCGAAGGGAATCGAGATCCGCGGCAAGGTCGAGAATGCGATGCTGAAACTCGGCGATAAATGGCGGGCACGTTACTTCGGGGCGCTCGGCGAGGGCACGGAGCGCTTAAACAAGATCCGTGAGCAGACGAGCCGGTGCATCAAGTGCTACTCCTGCATCGAGAACTGCCCGATCTGCTACTGCATCGACTGCAGCACGAAGAAAGACTACCTGGTCGAGCCCGGCGTGATCCCGCCGCCGTTCATGTTCCACCTGATCCGGTTCGCGCATATCTCCGACTCCTGCGTCAACTGCGGCCAGTGTGAGGAGCTCTGCCCCGTGGAGATCTCGAACTCGGTCTTCCTCCATGCCATCCAGACCGACCTCGAGGAACTCTTCGGGTTCCACCCGGGCGAGGATATGACACCGCCGGTACTGGCTCTTGTCGAGGAGACCGCGGAGAGGAAGCGTCTCGATGCGACGGGAAGCGACCAGATATTCGACATCTTCAAATGACCTGAACTCAGGTCTCAACCCTCTTTTTCCCGGCAGAACCGCTTTCTGCCGTCACACACGGTTCAATCAGGGTGACGGAGCCTGTACGGCGCCTCCCCGCCTGTTGTGATGCCTTCCGGGTATAGGCCTTCATGATATCTGTCCGGGTGATGAATCCGGAGAGCACCCCCGGTTCGTCTGCCGGGACAACAGGCAGGTGGTGAATGTCGTGCTCGGTCATCAGGCTCAGGGCATCGCGCAACGTGCAGGCGTGGTGAACGGTGAAGACCCGAGAGCTCATGGCCTCCTTCACCGGGGCGTCATGCTTGCCGTTTATCCGGTTATTTCTGACATCATCGAGAGCGATGATGCCGACGAGTCGCCCCTCCCCATCGAGCACCGGAAACGCCGTGTGCAGCGTCTCGTCGATCAGGTGGAGTACCCGCCCAACCCTGTCATCGGGCGATACGGTCATGATCCGGTCACGGGGCACCATAACATCGTCTACGCGGATATCCTGGAGGATTTCAACCATATATTCGTCTCGATGGGCAGGAGACAGCGACCGGTTCAGCACCTGCTCGCGGAAGATGGTGGACTGGCCGATGAGAATGACTGCCACCGAGACGGCGCCCATCGCCGGGACGAGCAGGGAGAAGTCGCCGGTCATCTCCACGACCATGATCATGACCGCGATTGGTGCATGAGAGATCGCACCGAAGAGGGCGATCATCCCGACGATGAAGAAGACCGGCACAGATTCCGCCGGCACGATGCCGGGGAGCGCGAGGTGCAGCAGGGAACCGAAGGCGCCTCCTGTCGCCCCGCCTATCACCAGCCCTGGTGCGAAGACGCCGCCGCTTCCCCCCGAGCCGATGGTGAGCGATGTTGTCAGGATCTTTGCAAACGGGAGGAAGAGCAGCACCCCGAGAGGGAGCATGTTATACAGGGCAAGCTGCGCAAAGCCGTATCCGGTGCCGAGGCTGCCGAGCCCGACGATTGCTGCTTCGGGAGAGAGGGCTGCAAGAGCGAGGGCGAACGTGCCGGTGAGAAACGCCCCTGCCAGGGGTTTGAGGTGGTTTGGAAGGTTGAATCGGCTGAACACCGCTTTAAAGATCCTGTTTGTCCCGTAGAAGGTGTTTATGTAGATCAGGCCGACTGCCGTCGAGACCACGCCGAGGAGAACGAAGAACGGGATCTGGGAGACATTCCAGGAGGTCGCCGCGGGACCGAATACCGGTTCAAAACCTTCAACCAGGCCGAACATGGCATACCCGATGACAGAGGCCAGAAACGCGGGAACGATGGCTTCGGTCTCGAAGTCCTGCTTGTAGAGGATCTCCGCGGCGAGGATTGCCCCGCCGAGAGGTGCCATGAAGATCGTGCCGATTCCTGCGCCGACACCGGTGGCAATGGCAAGCCTCCGCTCGCGGGCGGAGAGGCCTAACAGGTCGGCGGCGATCGAACCGAAACCTGCCGAGATCTGTGCGGTCGGTCCCTCACGGCCCGCGCTTCCCCCTGTCGAGATGGTCAGGATGGCGGAGACTGCTTTGACGAGGGGGACGCGCCAGCGCACTTTCTTCCCTCCGTGAAATGCCTTTATCGCTGCATCGGTCCCGTGGCCTTCCGCCTCCGGGGCAAGGGTGTAAACGAGGAGGCCGGAGAGAAGCCCGCCGAAACAGATGACGGGGAGGATCATCCAGAGGTGATCGGGTGGAGCCCACTGGCTGATATCCTGAACGATCTGCCCTTCCTTCGGGAGGTTGAACCCAACGATCCCTTCCATGAAAAATGCAGTTCCTAACTTCAGCCCTTCAAAGAAGAACAGGGCACCGAGGCCGGCGATGAGCCCGACAATGACGGCGATGAGTATGACCCTCCTGTAAGGAGTAACGGTTTCCTCGATCTGCATAGAATCTATGAAATATTTTCGTACAACCAGATATGCGATTTGATTAACTTCCAGTTGAAGTACATGTATTGTGAATGGACATAATCACCGGACGTCCTGGTGCGGTCTCTTCTCGATGGTTTCTTCCGTAATGTGGGAGCGGAACGATAACGTCTCTGACGGACAGTTTCTGCCGAAGGAGGCGCTGAGCGCTGATAACGGATCCGGCGGCAGGCCTCATGATGTACCGGGTGCTGCCCTTCAGCGGGAACTGCCTGATCTGCTACTGAAGTGGCTGCAGCGCGGAGGGAAACAGGTTCCCTCGTGCCCGGTATGATTCTGACTTCGCTCATTTCTGCCCGTCCCTGGCTGTGCACATCCGTTGCACCTTGCATCGACCGTCGGGTGGCGGGTGGGCGCGCAGCCCGAACCGGGATGCCCCTCCTCCAGCGGTTTTGCGCCCCTCCTCAAAATCCGCTGTACATCTTCCGGAGACGCCTGAAAACTCTCCTGCAACTTCCGAACGGCATCTTCCGGGTTGCACCGCCATCGTGCGGCGGGAGGGTGAGCCTTCCCCGCCGGTGTGCCGTCTGGTGGTCCCCGGAGCAGGCCATATCGGAGGGAGGTGTCGGTTACTGCGGTATCCCGAAGCCCCGTACCTCCCGTATCGGCAGAAGACCGGCGACTGCTCCGGGAGCAGGGCACCGGGCGGCCTTCCCTCCAGAAAACAGCACATCAGCCTGGCTGAAATCAGGTTCCTGAGGTTCATTCCGGCGCGCATATTAAACGCGCTGATAGGGCCGTACATTCTTCGTTGTTGAAGGCGAGCCGGGCTACCGCCGGCGGTCAGGCGCGCCTGCTCCTGAAAGACCGCGATTATCACCTTAAAACTACCTATATTCTGCGTGGTCCCCAAACCGAAGGCTGGCGCGTTATTTATCGATTCTTCATGTTTAACTATGGAAATTAACTTACAGCGGCGATAAATGCCCGAAATGAGGTCCCGTTGCCGGGGCACAGCGATCATTTCGAAACCTATTAATAGCACTCTCAGATTACTGATTAATTAGACCTATACAGTCTGATTACTTGATGGTATAGGTAGGACGTTTAGAGAGGTGTATGAAAAATGGTGTTCCATCCTCCAGTTGCTATCGTAGCAAAAGCGGGTGATGCAGGCAAGTACAAGGTCGGACTGCCGGCCTGGAACATGGTCCTGCGTGGTATCCTGTCGGGAGCTTTCATTGCCATGGGTGCTGCCCTTGCAACGGTCTGTTCGACCGGTGTTCAGGCAACCGACGTTGCGATGAGGTTCGGTACAGCCAGTCCCGGTTTCGCCCAGTTCATCCTGGGTGCTGTCTTCCCTGTGGGGCTTATCATCACAATCATGACCGGTGCCGAACTCTTCACCGGTGACGCGATGCTCGCCCCGATGGCAGCGTTCATCCACAAGGTCAGCTGGGTAAGTGTGCTCAATCTCTGGGTCTGGGTGTATATCGGAAACTTCATCGGGTCCGTTCTCTTCGCGTACATCATGGCGTACGGCCCGTGTGTCTCCTTCGATGCCGCCGGAACCGCCACGCTCACTGCGTTCGGTACAAGAGCAATTGCCATAGCGACCGCCAAGACAAGTTACTTCGGTGCCATGGGTCTCTGGTCTGTCTTCCTCAAGGCAATCGCCTGTAACTGGCTCGTCAACCTTGCTGTCCTCCTCGGTATCTGCGCCGACGACGCGATCGGTAAGATCGTCGGTATCTGGTTCCCGATCTTCGCTTTCGTCGCCAGCGGGTTCGAGCACAGCATCGCGAACATGTACTTCATCCCTGCAGGCATCTTCTGCACGGGCATTGATCCCACGAAGGCTGTTGACACGGTCAACTGGGTTTCCATGTGGACCAACAACGTCATCCCGGTCACGCTCGGCAACATCGTCGGTGGTCTGTTCTTCGTCGGTGTCCTCTACTGGGTCGCGTTCAGAAAGGAAATTGCAGCCCTCAAGTAACCCTGATTAACGATGCAAATCGGAAATGTCAAAGTGAGGGTGACGGCCGTTACGGTGGCCGTCTTCCTCTTTTTTATTGTCCTTGTCCTGGTGTACGCCTATACCTCGCAGGACCCCTATGTGCTGGTCTGGGGCGTTCCTCTGGCCGTCATGCTGCTGCTCATACCCATGGTGCTCAACTACATGAGCCAGTCGCAGTATGCATCGCTGGTCCCGATCTATGAAGCGGAGGCGAAGAATGCCCGGATACGGGAGATCAACCTGAATCGGCTCGGCGAACCGGTTCGCATAAAGGGCGTCGTCGAGCGTGTCTACTTCCAGTTCCTCAACCGGCCGCAGTACCTTGTCGCCGACCGGACAGGTGAGATATCGGTCAAGATGTTCACCTCGCCGGCGGAAGAGATTGAGAAGGGGGATGTGGTCGAGGTGCTCGGAACCGTCGTCAAGCGCTACATCATGACGGGGGATGCCGTCATCAACTGCGTATCCATCCGGAAAGTCAAGAACAATCAGCAATCCTGACGCCCGCAGGGCGCCAAGCAATTCAGTGAAGGGACGGCGGAAACGTGATAGTTTCCTGCCAGCATCTCCTTCGTGCGTTGTCTTTAAAACGAATTGTCCAGCCCATCATCGATAGATCTCTTCTGCGGCCTTCTGTTGAGGTCCTGGATGTAGTCCTCGAAGAGGTGGATCCGGGTGCTCACCGGGAAGGGGATCCCGATGGTGCTGATGACCGCTTCTCCCGCTTCGAGTGTCTGAATCTCTGTGTCCAGACGGGAGAGATCCTGTTTTGCGCTGCTCGCGATGATATCGCGGTCTCCGCGGTCCGAGAGCCCCATCACCACGAAGGTGTTCAGCTGGGCAAGGACCCGGGCGTCGATGTTCTTCGGTTGCTGGGTGACCACGCAGAGCCCGACGCCGAACTTCCGCCCCTCCATCGCGGCCTCCCGGAATATCCGGGTGCTTCCCGTTCCCGGTCCCAGCACCCGCTGGGCCTCCTCGATGGTGATCAGCACCTGTTTTGGCTCCTCTGCGCTCTTCGCGTCCTCGCCCTGGTGGTCGCGCATGATCCTGCGGGTTATGATCGAGAGAACGAAGAGCTCGCTCTGTTCGCTCATGCCGGGGATATCGATCAGGACGACCTTGTTCAGGTGGAGCGCTTTTATGATGTCCGGGATCGAGGAGCCCTGCTTCCGGAGGAAGCCCCGGTTCCGGGTGAGCATCCCCGTGATCCGGCGCTGCATCACGGAGAGCGTACTCGCGGAGAAGTTCTTGAGGTCTTTTGCGATCCCCTTGTGCGGGCCGGCATAGGTCTCGGCATCGAAGGTTGCAGGGTCGATCCCCTGGAAGAACTCGATCACCTCTGAACCGGGTCTGTCTGCGAGCATCTCCACGATCTCGTGCTGGGGCGGGGAGTGCTCGTAGAGGAGGAGAAGGTCGGGCATCCGGAAGTCGTCGTAATCGAGATAGAGCTGGTCGAGGAAGTACTTCTTCCTGAACGGCTCCGGCCGCGTGGAGAAGACCGCAAGCCCGTCACGTCCCGCCTGGTAATGCAGGAGCCCCTGCGTCGCCTCTCCGCTCGAGGACCGCCCTCCCGCAACGTACTCGCCGTGCGGGTCGACGATGAGGAGCCCGAACTCCCGTGCCTGCATGCAGGAGGCGCAGAAGACCTTCATGAAGTTGCTCTTTCCCATGCCGGTCGTCGCAAAGACGCCCATGTGCTGCCGCATCACCGCAGAATGGAGCGCCACCCGCACGTCCTGCAGGACGTCCTGGCCGGTCTTCATCAGGCCGACCTCGATCCCGCCCATCACCTGGCGCAGGAACGCAAAGTCACGGGATTCCGGCTGCTCGACGCGGGAGAACTTCGCGGGGAGTGTTCGGGGTTTCCGGAAGGCGCCGTCTTCCCCCACGTAGCCGAGAGGGATTGCCTCGACGAGGATGAAGACGTCCTCCCCGATCCCGTAGAAGTGCTCGGTATGGGGGCGGGTGTCCCACTTGGGGTCGGAGAAGTTGCACTCGTGGATGAGGTCGGTAACCTTCGCAAAGAACGTCAGTCCCTTGATGCTGTCGGTGATCTTCAAGACATCCCCGAGGTAGAGTTCCTCGTCGTGGGGAACGGCAAACCGGTAACTGAGGACCCGGTCCCCGATCAGGCGGTACTTCGAGGCGTCGTCGCCGTCAATATCGATCAAACTCATCATGGTAGTCACCGAAGATGCCGGTGTAGTCGGCGAGGTTCATGCCGAGCAGGTCCATCCCCCGGATGATGTCCTGGCGGACCTGTTCGACTGCATCCTTCCCGATCTTGGTGGTCTGGTGGGCGTCGAGGAGCGGGTAGGGGTAGCCCGTGACCCTGCCGTCGTCGGCAAAGGATGCAAGCGCGGAGAAGACCCGGTCGACCTTCTCGGGGCTGTAATACCTGGGAATCTCCACTTTGAACGCCCGCTCTGCCCGCGGGTGCAGCCGCGTAACATACTGCTCTCCCCGCTGCTTCCAGGGATAGGTACTCCGGCGGTCGATCAGGCCCTCGGCGTCGGAGACGCAGAGATACCAGGGTTCGGGAACGGCAAGGTCGCAGGCAAGCCGCTCCGCCGCCGGGACGATCGGGTATCCCTTGCCCCAGGTGAGCGACGTCCGTTTCGTCACCGCGGCGATGAGCACGCCACGGAGGTTGCAGAGGTTTAAGAGGTTCTCGATGACCTCGTCGTGGCTCGCGTGGCGGACCTGGAGCGCGCCGTCGAGGATGATGAGGTCTCCGGCTTCGAGCTCCGCTGCCATCTCCATCGCGGCCCAGTACTCCAGGGTATCCCGCATGACGGCGGTGTTCCTGACCGGGTCGTCGTGATCGAGATGCACCTTCGGGGAGCAGTGGAAGCAGTCGTAAAAGAGCGTGTCGAAGTCCTCGTTCCCGGCGCCCGGGTTGACCGTGACGATATGGAGAGGCGTCGTCCGGTGACAGGTGCGCGTGCCCCTGGCATACGTGCTGACCGATGCCCTGACGGCGGCGACGGCAAAACTGCCGGCGTCGAGGATGATGCTGTTGCTCCCGTCCACCGCACAGACCGCCCCGTCGAACTCTGCCCGGCAGTGCCGGTAGGATGCCGCGTCGAACCCGCCCGCAATCGAGAACCGGCCGGCAAGGTCCTCCGGGACGGACTCCCGGATCTTCCCGGCGATCCGCTGGATCGCATCCTGGTAGAGCGTCTTCTGGTCCATCATTCGAACTCCCTGACCTGGCTTGCCTGGTCTGCACCCATCTCGACCATGAGCGTCGTCGAGAACTCGTCCTGAACCTCGGTGATATGGGAGATGAGGAGGATCTGCGGGAAATGGGCCTCCTGGGTCCGGAGCGCCCGCAGGAGGTTGTTCCGCCGCCCTTCATCCTGGCTCCCGAAGATCTCGTCAAAGATCAGGAAGGTCGAGTCATGCACGCTGTTCACCTCGGCAAGGAACCGGGAGAGGGCGACCCGGAGGGCGATGGCGATGTCGTCCTGCTCTCCGCCGCTGAACCGGTCGGCCGGATAGTCGTCCCCCATATCGTGGACGAGGACCGTGAAGTCGTCGTCGAGCATCACCGTCCCGTAACGCCCGTCGGTGATCTCGGCCAGCACCCTCCCCGCCTCCTCCTCGATCCGGTCCCTGACCACCTGCAGGAGATAATCGGTGTAGTCCCGGATGAGGGAACGGGTCAATTTCAGGCGCCCGATCTCCTCGGTGATTTCCTCCTGCTGGCGGATGAGGTCTTCTGCCCGGGCGAGCCTTCCTACCGTCTCTTCGGCCTCCGCGTTCAGGCTGCCGAGCCGTGCGGCGATGGCGTACTTCTGCTCCAGTGCAGCCGAGAGGTCGCGCTCGAGGGTGAGAAGTGCCTCCTCTGCTGCCGCGACCTGTCGTTCGTCGAAATTGAGGGCCCTGATGGCCTCGCCGACACGGAGCCGTTCGGCCTCGCGGTTCGCGAGGAGTTCCTGCTTTGCCTGAAGGGCCTCAACGAGTCTCGGGACCTCCTCGAGGCGGACGCGGAGTTCGAGTGCTCTCCGGTAGGCGGCCTCAGCACGGCTGCACTCCTCGCCGAGGCGCACAAACCGCTCCGGGTCGAACGCGAGGCGGTCGAGCTCGTCCCGGATGGTGCGCAGCCTCGCCATGAGCCCGTCTGCCCTGGCGGCAATGGTTCTCCACTCCTCTTCGAGGGCCGGCCTCCGCGCAAGGCGGGTCCGGGCCTCTGCGTATCCCCGGCAGGACGCCTCAAGCGTATCTGCCTCGGCCTCCAGGCGCTGCCGGAGCACCGGGTCGAACCCGAGCCGGGAGATCTTCGCCTCGGTCTCTTCCTTCCGGGCCAGGTACCCCTCGACATCGGCGATGAGTCGTTGCCGCGTCTCATGGAGGGCGGGGAGACGACTGCACGCGCCCCGAAGGGTGTCTGCCGCCGCCTGCTTCACCGAAAGCTCCTGGATCCGCTCCTTCAGGGCAGCATGTGCCTTCGGATCGTACTCTTCCACGCCGAGTGCCCGTATCGCGGCGCGGCGCTCGTCGGCCTCGGCCTGCCATCGCCGGAGGGCCTCCGAGGCCTGCTCGTAGCGGGAGGCGTAGAGCGCGTGCTGCTCTTTTAAGCGCTGGCAGGCAATGCGCTGCTTCTGGAGGTCTTTCAGCGCGGCGGCGAGGCTCTGGCGGTCTTGAGTCGCCCTCGCGTACTCGTGTTCGAGGCCTGCAAGTGTCTTCTGCATCGACTCGCCGGCCGCGGCAAAGTCGCCGACCAGAGCCTCGTAGTGCTCGCCGAGGCTCTGGTGGCATGTCGGGCAGGCGCCTTCCGGGCCCGCGGCGATGATCTCCGCCTGGTGTTCGGCAAGCCGCCGGATCTCTTCGCGGATGGCTTCCTGGCGTTCGGCGCATGCACTGAGCCGCGAGGCGAGATACTCCTTTCTGCTCTCGGCAGACTCGATCTGCTCCTCGATATCGCCCATCCCGGCGAGTTGCCGCGCAAGTCCGGCGATCTGGCCTTCGATCAGGCCTATCTCAGCTGAAGCGGTGCGGACCTCCTGCAGGCACCGCTCTTCCTGCCGTGCATACTCCGCTGCCGAGAGGAACACCTCTTCACGGGCCCGGAGGGCGTCAAGACCGCTGACCTCCGCCTCAAGTGCTTGAAGATCCCGCGCCTTCTTCTCGACCTCCTCGATCTCCTGCCGGTTCTCTATGACGAGACGTTCGGTCTGGACGAACCGCTCGTCCATGCGGGCAAGTTCTTCCCGGAGGGCGTCGTACTCCGGCTGGAGTTCAGCCATCGCCGCAATACGCTCGCGGAGGGCCTGCCATTCCGCGACCTTCGGGGCAAGCGCGGCAACCGTCTTCTCGTCTTCTGCAAGACGAGCGAGTTCAGCCTCAAGACCTGCACGGCGGTTAGCGTACTCGCGTATCTGCTCATCTACAGCGTTTGCCTCGAAGGTCAGGTGATCGACGGCGGCCTTCTCCTCCGCCATCGCGGCGAGTTCCGCTTTTGCGGGTTCGTAGCGCCCGGCAAGGAGAGTGAGGTCTTCGAGTTCGGGCTGCAGTCTTCTGCGCTCCGCGATCTCCGCCTCCTTCTCCCCGCACTCGGTGCGGAGCCGCGCGATCTCCCCTGCGAGCACCTCATCCTCCCGCGCGAGGTGCAGGTAACGGTCGCGCACGGAAAGGAGCCGGTCACGCTCGCGCCGGGCATCGTCGAGCATCCCGGCGGCGCTCCTCTCCCGGGCTCCGGCCCGCTCCAGCTCCTCTTCGGTACGGGAGAGTTCTGTCCGGAGCGCCGCGAGGCGGTCGCGAACCCCGGCGGCGTCGAGTTCCTGGAGGCGGCCGGAGATCTCCCGGAGGGTTCCTTCCCGGATATCGATGATCTTCTTCAACTCCTCCACGCTGTCCTTCCTGAGGTAGTCGATGCCGAGCACCTGCATGAACCAGTCCTTCCGCGACCCGGCCCTGCTCTCGAGCAGGGTGAGGAGCTCCTTCTGCCCGGCGTAGATGGTGTTCCGGAAGTCCCCCGGCCCCATCCCGACGACCCGCTGGACCTCCTCGGCCACCTTCTGGACGCTGTTTGCGAGGAGTCTCTGGTTCAGGTAGAGGTTCGCCTCGTGGAGGTTGGAGGAGGCACGGCGCTTGAATTTGCGGACGACGGCGTACTCGTTGCCGCCGGCGATGAAGTCCAGGCGGACTTCGCAGGTATCCTGCGGGCCCGCAAAGGAACTGACGATGTAGTTCCCGTCAAGCCCGGTCCCCTGGAGACCGTAGAGAGCAAAGAGAATGGCGCTGACGATGCTGCTCTTGCCGGTCCCGTTGTTCCCGACGATGCCGGTGATCCCGTCCTGGAAGATGATCTCCTGGTCGCGGAACCGTTTGAAGTTCCGCATCCGGAGTTTATTCAGCAGCATTCTCGACCTCTTTGTGGCGTGCGATGACCGAGCGGAGAACCTCCGTCCCTGCTCTCTTCACGTACTCCTCGTCGCCGGGAGCAAGGTGCTCCTTCTCCACGAAGCGCTCGAACTCGGCGACGTAATCGAGGCCGACGAGCGAGTCCTGGTAGAAGATCCGGGACGGGTCGTCTGCAGCGAGCACCTGCAGTTTGAGGTCCAGCATCCGGCCCCGGACCTCCGCGAGGGCTTTCTGGTCGAGTGCGCGGAGGGTCTCGCGGCGTATTCCGTCGAGCGTGATCTGGCAGATCGCCCGGACGGTCTTCTGGCCTGCGTTGTCGGCCGCAGCGAGGACTTCGTCCACGACCTCGCGGGCGGAGAGGCCGTCGCAGTTGATCCGGCCGAGGCTGATCATGGGGGTGCGCGGGAGGTCGATATGCCGGACGTCTCCTGACGCGAGGTCCACGGCGAGGCCCCCCTTGGTCTCCGTGATCTCGCCGTAATTGCAGTATTCAAGCGATCCGCTGTACCAGGCATTGTCGGCGATCTGCACCTGGCCGTGGAAGTGGCCGAGCGCTATGTAATCGAACCGGTCGGAGAGGATCGTCGCGTCCAGTTCGTGCTCGGCGACGGTATGGAGCCGCCGGTCTTTCAGGGTGCTCGCGAGGCCGTGGGTGATGAGGACGTTCGTGCCGCACGAGAACTCGATCCCGTCAAACGCCCTTCGGTAGCCCTCCACCTCGAGCATATTCGGTATCAGGTGAAAGACGGTATCCCCGAGTTCGACCCGCCGGTAGCGGTTGTGGTGGGCGACGTAAAGATCGGTTGCGCGGTAGCCGCCCCGCTCCAGCACCTCGAACGGCGACGCCGTGTACCGGGTCTTCGCCATGCTGTGGTTGCCCGCGACCACGAGCACCGGGATTCCCGCGTCCTGCAGGCGGGAGAGGGCGTCGAGCGCCGTCGTGTAGGCGCGGGTCTTGGGTTTGACCTGGTGGAAGAGATCCCCCCCATGGACGAGCGCATCGGGGCGCATCGCGATGATCCGGTCGACGGCGGCAAGGAAGTTGTCGTAGATGAGCTGTTCGCGCAGGTTCATCCCGGTATCCGGATCGACCCGGTTAAATGCCGACAATCCGAGATGCGTGTCTGCTATGTGAACTAATTTCATGCCCAATTAGTCTCCGTGCTCCTTGAGTATAAATGCCTGATCTGCGTGGTGCGAAAGTGTCCGGAACCGGGTCGATGCCCGGAATACGCGTAACCTAATATATCCCCGCTAATATTTGTATGGTGATCTCGTGTCAAAAAGAGCCGTTGATGCAGTTTTTCAGG
>DALN01000093.1:0-13800 GCA_002499455.1 Methanoculleus sp. UBA77
CCCTGAAACGCGATACGACTGAGAAAACCCTCTTCGATGAGTTTGTCGTACTCTGCTTTATCCATACTCGGGATCTTCACGATCTCCATCAGGCATCCTCCTATCCCGGTAACCTGTAAGAGTACATATAGGTTTCCCCGGAAGGGCTTACTTTCACCCGGTTCGGAGAGAATGCCGACCGGCCACAGTTCTGACGGAGAAATCTCCCGTCCACCGCATCCGCCCGGCTTACCGGGATCCTCTCCTTCCCCGGAGGGCGGGGTTGCGCCGTCCGCTTCCGGGGCAGTCCCGCTGCCCCCCTGGACCGTGCCGGTAAACCATCTCCCCCCGGCTTACGGCACACGGATATGTCCTATAGAGGAAACAGTTTCTTCTCCGGGGCCTTTTTTCCAATCAGGAAATATAATAAATTTTATATAATACGATATAAAGAAAAATGCGCATGAGCAAGCACCATGCGAGCGCTCAAATTCTCCTGGGAATCGCCGTCTGCGCGGGGTTCCTTCTCACCGTGCCGGCCGTTGCCGGTTCCGGCCAGGGGCTTCAGGCGCTGGAGTCCGGGGAGCTGTTTCTGTCCCCGTTCACCAGCCTCTCCGGGGCTGGAAACGGTTCGGAGCCTCCGGGCTCTCCGGCGCCCACGGTAGAAGAGGAGACCTACACTGCAGATGCAGAGACGGCGATCCCCGCCGACCCGGATTACGTCAGCATGTACGCTGACCCGGTTCCCATGGCCGGGACCACACCCGGCGGGACAGGCGAGTACGACGACGAGCGGCTGGCGAGACTGATCAACACCGCCGGCATCAGCCTGATGCGGCTCTCGATGGAACATGCCCATGCCCTCTACCTGCAGGATACAGACGCCGCCGCCGTGGCCGCAGACGACCTGCACGCGCTCTCCATCAGGCTTCTTGGCGAGGTGCAGCCGCTCCAGGTCTCCCCGGAACAGCAGCCCGTCAAGGACGAGTTCATCCGGTCGCTCTCGGCATATTCCACGGCAAGCGAGAGGCTTCTTGGCACAAACGATACCGGTGAGGATGCCGTTCCGGCGGCTCTCAGCGATCTGGCCGCAGCATCGCAGGGCATCGAAGCGGTCAGCCAGCAGGCAGTCGATGTGCAGCCGGCGAACCACGGTGTGCCGGTCTCGTATGCCTCAACCGTCATGACAGCGGATGCGGAGACACCCGTGGTCCGGACCGCACTGCCTGCGGAATCCCTCCTTACCGGGGAACGGTACACCTACGACGATCAGCAGGGCGAGAACATGATCTCGCTGCTCGCGGACTCAACCAGGACCGTAACGTCCTACGAGACGACCGACGCCAACGAATCGACGGTGAAGAACGAAGCGGGCGCCGGGCGCACATTCCTCCTCGTCGTCGTTAAGTCGACAAACCTCGGGCACAAGGGCGACTCCGACCTCTACACCATCGAGACGCCGGGGCGGGACGCGTTCACCCTTGAGTACCAGGGGACGACGTACAGGCCCCTTGAAGTTTCATCGTTCACGTCGCTCGGCGAGTCATTCGATCGAAAGCCGCTCGAACGCTACGATTCGCTGAAAGGCTACCTCTACTTCGATGTCCCTGAAACCCTGAACGTCTCCGAAACGACGCTCAGGGCGGACCTCGGGTATGCCGGCACGCCCGTCTGGGATCTCGGCAGAGAACTCGGCAAAGAGCCCGCTGCCGTGGATGCGGCATAAACCCCGCACCACGCTTTTTCCACCGGCCCCATCAGAGGGAGAGCAGTTCCACATCACGGTTCGATGTGTCGATCACGGCGATCGTCGGCTTTCCGGTCAGGTAACCGCAGGCTTCCCCGGGGTTGACGACGAGCGTCGCACCGAACTCCCTGACCTCCGCCTTGTGGGTGTGGCCGTGAACAACGACGTCGAAGGCCTTCCGCCCGATGAGCCCCTGGAGGAGTTCCCTGTCATCGCCGTGAAGCAGTCCGATACACATCCCACCCGCAGTGACGGTGGCAAAACCGCCCCGCAGGCTGAGCCCTTCGTGCTCGGCAAACCGTGCCGCAAGAAGCTGATGGTCGCCGTCGTTGTTCCCGACAACGCCGATCATGGGCGAGTGCAGGTTCGCGAGCCGGGGGATGACAAACGGCGAGACATAGTCCCCTGCATGGAGGACCAGGTCCACCCGCTCCCGGTTGAGCTGCCTTACGGCCGTATCCACCATGCCGAGATTGTCGTGTGTGTCGGAGAGGATCCCGATACGCATGGATTCACTCCTGACTGCTGGCACGATATAGATGACGGCTGCCCCGACCCGAACGGTCCCGGGAGAGAGCGGGACGGAGCATCGACTGCGGCCGCCTGCCCCGGCAGGCCGTGCCCCCCTGAAATTGCGGGGCATACCGGTTCTGTTCCTGCCACCCATGCGCCACCACGCACAAAAACTCCGGTAAATCTCAAATAGACGTATAATTACAGGCTCTTTGGACCGGTAAATCTTTATCCGCCTATTGTCTGATACTGGAATGGGAGCATGCTCCGGGTATGCCGGAGCCCTGGATAAATGGATTCATGGAGGTACAGCATGTGGGCATATGTCAAGTATCCTGACGGCAGAACAGAGGAGCGGGAGTTCCCCGCAGGGGTGTACATCGAACTCGGCGACATCCTCGAGGATGGCGCGATCGTCATCGATCTCCCGTACTCCGATGACATCGACGACGATGCAGAAGTACCGACTATCTACGACGACTGAGGCCTGCCGCTGTCCCGGGCTCGCCTCCTGAACGGACCGGCAGTACGGCGCATCGGTTGCACGTTTGCTCCCTCCATCTCGCCGAGGGCAAACGCAAACCTCGCCCGGATGGTCGGCGGGAGGTCGCTCTCGGGTATTGGAACAAACCCGTACATCCCGTAGAACTCAACAAGGTTCAGGACCGAGTGCATGTACAGGGTATCGTGCTGGCACGCCTCGACGAGCGCATCCATCACTCTTCGGGCGTACCCTCTTCCCCGGAACCGGACCGGCGTGAAGACCCCGTCGACCTCGTAGCCGTCGGGGTGCCGCCGGCACCGGGCGACGGCTACGAGGGTGCCGTCCGCAAAGACCCCGAATACCCGGTCAGTCTCCGGGTCTGCTTTTAACTGGTGGTAGTCGGTCCAGATCTCCGCGGCGAGTGCAAACTCCTCGCTCCTGAGTTCCCGGGTCTCGATCTGCAGGCTGACCGGGATTGCCAGCACCAGGATTGGCCATCTGACACATTCAACGACGGCGCCCGTGACGCTCCCGAGCGGGGCGCTCCCTGCGGCATCGCGCTTCCCTATGCGCGGGATAACGACCGCGGAAGCACCGATCTCATCTGCCACGGCGCAGATGGTGCGAGGCGGGTTCCCGGTCCGCACCAGAACGCGGACCTCGCGCCCACGGGGGACGAGGCTCTCTTTGAGGTGGGTTAGCCGGGCGCCCGCCTCCTGCTCTGTCCGGCCCTGTTCAACCACATGCAGGAGCACCGCCGTCCCGTCGCCGGCAGGAGTCTCGATGAGAGAGCGGACCTCCGGCGCCGGCACCGAGAGATCGGTCGGCACCAGCAACCGCGCAAAGAGCGGCGGACGCTCTGCTCCATCGGACTGCGGGACGATCAGGACATGTATCCGGGCGTCCCGGAGCACGGCGGCCGCGACGTTCCCGGAGAAGAGGTTCCTGAGCAGGCCCTGGTCCCGGACGCCCATCGCGATCAGGCCGGCACCCGTCCCGGCCGCGGCGCTGAGTATCCTGTCCGGGATATCCGTCCCGTCATCCTCCGCGACCACCGTCTCGACGGAGAAACCCTGCGCTGCGAGCGCCTCCTTCATCCCGCCGAGCACCCCGCTGTCAGGCAGGGGGCCGGCCAACACCCGGGCGTGGAAGAGGACGACCTCACGGACGCCCGGGATCTCGCGGAGCCGCTGTGCCACGCTCATCGAGGCAACGGAGAAGTCTATCGGAATAAGAACCTTCGTAAACATGGCTCCACCTCACACGATCCGATATCCGTCCGGCGGCACGCGGATCACGAACCGTGCCCCGTCGCCGGGAGTCCCGGTCTCCCGGATCGTCATGCCGGTGATGGAGAGGATCTCCCGGACGAGGAAGAGGCCGAGCCCGCCCCCGCTGCCGATACCGTAGGCGAATATCTCCTCTTTCCCGTCTGCGGGGATGCCGACGCCGTCGTCCTCGACATAGATCGAGAGCCCGTCCTCCAGGATCTGGTAGGTGATGACGACCTGGGAGACGGTCTTCCCATGGCGGACGGCGTTCTCGATCAGGTTTTCAAAGACCCGATCGAGCATGGGGTCGGCGTAGATCTCGAGGCGCTCCACCCAGGGCCGGACCGAAACCCCGTGAAGCGGCAGGCGCGAGGTCGCCTCACGGATCACCTCCTGCACAGGCTGCCAGCCCGGCGGCCGGAGACCGAGGTCCTGGTAGTCGCGGGTGATCTCCGCACGGCGCTGCACGAGCCGTGCGTCCTCCTCCAGGCTGTCCAGGTAGCGGTGGACGGCCGGCTCATCGAACTGCCGCGTGCCTTCCGCGATCCGGTCGAAGAGCCCGGATACTGCCGTCATTAAGTCGTTCCGGGTGAGGCGGCCGAGCATGTTCAGTTTGGCGTTCGCCTCACGGAGGGCGTCCTCGGCGTTCTTCCGGGCGGTGATATCAACCAGCGTGAGGATGACCCGCCCGTCCGGGAGCCGGCCGCCCGATACGAGCACCTGAACGACAGCACCGTCCGTGCGGCGGAACCTCGTCTCGTACCCGTAGACGGCGTTGTCCCGGCGGACCCGCTTCTCGAGTTCGTCCCAGGCGCCGGGGTCATCGAGGAACCGGGTGACGGGCTCGCCGATCAGCCTGCCTGCAGCGGAGCCGAGGAGAGCGGTGCCCATGTAGTTGGCCTCCTCGATCCGCGGCCCGGCTTCGCCCGGCGCGATGAGGAAGGTTGCCGCCTCGGAGTTGTTGAAGATTCCCCGGTAGCGCTCCTCCTGGTCCCGCAGCCTCAGGGTCAGGAACGAGACGACTGCACCGACGGCGACGAAGACCGCCATCCGCGAGAGCGCCGAGACGATCAGCCCGGGATCTCCCCCGGCAAAGGGCAATGCCATCGCCAGGTAGCCGAGGGCGAGAGCAAACGAGAGGGCGAGGCCGCGGCGGGGAAACCAGTAGGCGGCAAGCACGATAGGCAGGTAGATCAGGTGCGGGAGAACGATGGTGATCCCGGCAAACAGCCCGGCAGCGTTTATCCCGAAGACGATGACGGCCGATGCCGCGAAGAGGAGCAGCCGTGTGCTCTCTCGTGCCGGGGCGCGGGGCCTGCGCGGTCCCGGGGTCAGGCCGCCCGCCCCCGGCCGGCAATACGAGATGCAGACGGTCGTCCGGCACCCCGGACCGGAGACGCCGTTCTATGGTATGCTCTCTGCATGATTCCTGTAGAGCGCTTTGGTCTCCGGTCTTTAAAATGGATCTGATCGGCAGGAAGGCGTTTTCTGCGCCTGAGACTTCCTGTGAACCCTCAGCCGGGAAGACGGAAGGCATGAAAAGGCATATGCCCTCTATTCCGCCATAACTGATCGGAATTACCCGGGAGAAACCATGAAGATCTCACTCCTCCAGGTGAACACGGTTGTCGGCGATCTGGCCGGCAACGCCGACCGGATAGCAGCGGGCGTCGGGGAGGCGTCACGCTTTCGGCCGGACCTGATAGTAACCCCCGAACTCGCCCTGCCCGGCTGCCCGTCACGGGACCTGCTCCTCCAGAACGGGTTCATCGAGCGGGGCCTCGCTGTCCTGGAGGACCTCGCAGCCAGACTTGCCGGTGCCCCGCCGGTCCTCGTCGGTTTCGCGGAACCGAACCTCTCCGGGAGAGGCCGGCCGCTCTTCAACGCCGCCGCACTCCTCCGGGGCGGGGTGGTCGAGAAGACGTTCCAGAAGAGCCGGATCTCGCCCGGCATCCTCGATGAAACCCGCTACTTTGAGCCGGCGGTCCCGTCTTCGGAGCTTCTTGCCCTCGGCGGGAAGAAGGTCGGGGTCGTTATCGGTGACATCCATCCCTCCGATCTCCCCATGGAAGCGGAGGTGATCGTGAACCCTGCCGCGTCGCCGTTTGCCGCCGGCGCTCCCGCCCGGCGGGAGGAGATGCTCTCCTGTATTGCAAGGGAGAACGGGGTCGCGATCGCCTCGGCAAACCTCGTCGGCGGCAACGACGACCTCATCTTCGCCGGCCGGAGTTCTGCATTCAGCGCCGGCGGAACCCTCCTCGCCCACGGTGCGGCCTTCGCTGGGGACGTCGTTAACGTCGATCTCGCCGTTCCCGCCCCGCAGACGGTCGCCCCCGTCGACCCGGCACCGGAATCCGAGATCCGGCAGGCGCTGGTGCTCGGCACCCGCGACTACGTTCACAAATGCGGCTTTACCGCGGTCCACCTCGGCCTCTCCGGGGGGATCGACTCATCGCTCGTGGCCGCAATCGCCGTCGAGGCGCTCGGCCCCGAGAACGTCCTCGGCGTGCTCCTCCCCTCCCCCTACACCTCCGCGGCAAGCATCGAGGACGCCCGGGAACTCGCGGCGAACCTCGGTATCCGGGTTGAGGTCATCCCGATCGCCCCGGTGATGGAGGCGTTTGACGGGGCCCTTCAGGGAGCCTTTGCCGGAAGACCCCCCGATATCACCGAGGAGAACCTGCAGGCGAGGATCCGGGGGACCGTTCTGATGGCCCTCTCGAACAAGTTCGGTTCCATGCTCCTCTCCACCGGGAACAAGTCGGAGGCTGCGGTCGGCTACTGCACCCTCTACGGCGATACGGCGGGAGGGCTCTCGGTGATCGCCGACGTCCCGAAGGGGATGGTCTACCGGCTTGCCCGGGAGCTGAACAGGGAGCGTCCCGTCATCCCCGTCCGGGTGCTCGAGAAAGCTCCCTCGGCGGAGCTCCGGCCCGGCCAGACCGACCAGGAGAGCCTCCCCCCCTACGACCTCCTCGACGCAATCCTTCACCGCCACATCGACTGCTTCGAGTCGCCTGAGGAGATCATCGCCGCGGGCTACCCGGCAGCGACCGTTTACCAGGTTTTTCGGATGATCCGGCAGACGGAGTTCAAGCGCCGGCAGGCAGCACCCGGACTCAGGGTGACCGACAGGGCGTTCAGCACCGACTGGCATATGCCGATCGCCGCGAAGCCCTGGTGGCGGGAGGGGGCCCGCTGATGGCGGCGGCCCTCAAAAACGACCTGCTCGCGATCTACGGCGCCCTTTCGGCCGCCTTCGGTCACCGGCACTGGTGGCCGGCAGAGACACCGTTCGAGACGATGATCGGGGCGATTCTCACCCAGAACGTCTCCTGGACAAACGCGGCGCAGGCCATCCGCAACCTTGAGAACGCCGGGATGCTCGACCCAAACCTGCTCGCCGCGGCCGACGCCGGCGAGATCGCCCGCCTGATCGTCCCGTCCCGGTTCTACAACCAGAAGGCCGGGCGGATCCGGGAGTTCGCCCGGGTCTACGCCGCGGAGTTCCAGGCGGACCCGGCAGTGATGGCCGCCGTGGAGACCGGCACCCTGCGCGAGCGCCTGCTCGCGATCAAGGGGCTCGGGAAGGAGACAGTGGACTCAATCCTGCTGTATGCCTGCGGAAAGCCGGTCTTCGTCGTCGACGCCTATACAAGGAGAATATTCTCGCGTTACGGCCTCATCCCCGATGATGCCCCCTACGACCGGATGCAGCGCCTCTTCACGGAGAACCTCGCGCCCGATGTGGAGCTCTTCAACGACTACCACGCCCAGATCGTGTATCTGGGGAACACCATCTGCAGGAAGTCGCCGCTCTGCGACCGCTGCCCCATCCGGGTGCTCGGGGGAGCGCTCCGGTGCGCCGGCGCACGGGCATGACAGTTCCCGGTTTTGCTTACCTCGGATTTCGCGTTCTCCGCGGTTCGCAACCCGCAAGTACACCTACGGTGCTCCAACTCCGCTCCTGATGAAGCGTCGTTTTTCGCGCGAGTTATTTGCTGGGGATAACAGTAGAGCCTCACGCGAAGGCGCGAAGGCGCGAAGCCGCGAAGTCCGGCATCTGGTATGCTGGCGATCCCTTCGCGTTCTTCGCGGCTTCGCGTGAGACGGCAGTAGAGGATAATGATACGGCCCCACGCAAAATGCGACAGATGGGACAACCGGAGTTTGAGAAGACCGAAGGTCTTCGAAAGACGCATAGCCGCGAAGGAGAGTTCCATACCCATCTACCGAACCTCGCGTCCTTCGCGGCTTCGCGCGAGCTTATGGGTGCGGATAGAAATACGGCCTCACGCGAAGTGCGACGGCCCAAAGGGCCGGAGCATGAGCACCGTAGGAACGACGGGCCGTAGGGCCGGAGTTCGAGCACCATCAGGTGCGAGTTGCGAAGAGCGCGAAGCCGCGAAGGGAGGTACAGGGTCCGCTTACTTCTTCCGGTAGATGTTCAGACCGATCTTGATATCCTCGTGGTCCGGGACGGAGACGTTGCCCTCAGTGGAGGCGATCGTGATCGACTTCCCGCTCTTTGATTCACCGAACTCTTTTGCAAGGTCCACGCGTATGGTGAGCGTGTTCCCCTCGATTGTCATATCGACATTCTTCATAACTCTCCAGTAGGTGCGTTCCCGGCGGATATGCGCTTCGATGCAAGAGCAGCATCCCCGCTGATAAACAGCAAACCCTATCCCGGCCCCGGTCCAACGTTACCGGCAAACCTGACAGCGTGGCGCAATGGATACAAAATACAGCGTTCTTGAGAAGTACTTCGGGTATACATCGTTTCTCCCCCACCAGGAGATGATTGTCGACGCCGTGCTCGCCGGAAGGGATGTCCTCGCCGTCATGGCGACCGGGGGCGGCAAATCCCTCTGCTACCAGCTCCCGGCCCTGGTCCTCGGCGGGCTCACGGTCGTCGTCTCCCCGCTCATCGCCCTGATGAAGGACCAGGTCGACGGCCTCCGCGCAAACGGCGTAACGGCTGCGACGCTCAACAGCTCGCTCGGGTACGGGGAGCAGAAGATCATCGAGCGGGTGATCCTCGAAGGCCGCATCCGGATCCTCTACGTCTCGCCCGAACGGGCCGTGCAGCCGTCCTTCCTCTCGCTCCTCGCGAAAGCCGATCTCCGGCTCATCGCCATCGACGAGGCGCACTGCATATCCATGTGGGGCCACAACTTCCGGCCGGAGTACCGCCGGCTCAGGGTGCTCAAGGAGCGGTTCCCCTCCGTTCCGGTCATCGCCCTGACCGCGACCGCCATCCCCGCCGTCCAGAACGACATCGCCGCACAGCTTGCTCTCTCGAACCCGGCCCGGTTCGTCGGGAGTTTCAACCGCAAGAACCTCACCTACCGCGTGATGCCCAAGGCCCGCTACTTCCCTGCCCTCGTCGCTTACCTCAATGAGCACCGGGACGACGCCGGGATCGTCTATGCCGCAACGAGGGAGGGGGTCGAGACGCTCGCGGCGAAACTCCGGAGCAAGGGTTTTTCAGCTCTCCCCTACCATGCAGGCCTTCCCGAAGCCGTCCGGACGGAGCACCAGGAGGCCTTCTCCCACGGCGACGCCGCGATCATCTGCGCCACCATCGCCTTCGGGATGGGGATCGACAAACCCGACGTCCGGTTCGTCATCCATACCGACCTCCCCAAGGACCTCGAGTCCTACTACCAGGAGACCGGGCGGGCCGGGCGGGACGGAGACCCGGCCGACTGCATCCTCTTCTACAGCCGGGGCGACTACGGCATGATCCGGTACCTTATCGAGAAGGAGTGCACCGACGCGGGCTTAAAAGACGTGGCCTACCGGAAAGCAGGAGCGATGCTCGACTACTGCGAGACCACCGGGTGCCGGAGGAAGTTCCTGCTCGAGTACTTCGGCGAGGCCTACCCCGAGGAGCGGTGCGGCGGGTGCGACCGGTGCGAGGCCCCGGTGAAGGTCTTTGACGGGACGGCCGCTGCATCGACGGTCATTACCGGCATCTGTGAGACAGGAGAGCGGTTCGGGGCGGCCTACATCGCCGACCTCCTGACCGGGGCAAAGACCGCAAGGATCCGCGAGAACAGGCACGATGCCCTCCCTGCCTACGGCTCCGGCGGAGGCTACACCCGCGACCAGTGGCTGCTCTTCATCCAGGAGATGGTCCGGCAAGGGTTTATCACGTCGACCGGCGGCCGTTACCCGGTCCTCACACTGAACGACCGGAGCCGGGCGGTGATGGAGGGCAGAGTCGCGGTGCCTCTCACGGAGCCGCGGCGCGAGGGGGTCGTCGCAACGGAGACGGAGGAGGACTACGATAAGGTTCTCTTCACGAGACTCCGCCAGCTCCGGAAGGTCCTCGCCGACCTCGAGCACGTGCCGCCGTTCGTCATCCTCCACGACCGGAGCCTGCGGGAGATGGCGACGTGCTACCCGGCGACCGGCGTCGAGCTCCTCCGGATATACGGCGTCAGCGAGGCGAAGCTGCAGCGTTACGGCAGGAGATTCCTCGACGCCATCGATAAGCACTGCACCGAGCAGGGGATCGGGCAGGAGCGTCGCCGCGGGTGACGAAGATGGCGGCGAACAACCGGACGAAGGGTTGCAGCCGCCCCATTCCCGACACTGCCGGAGAGAAGCAGGCTTCCTGAATGAAGATTGGATCGGTCCCTGGACAACAAATATAGTAATATTAATATATATTTCGCGATATTATCCATCCTTCAGAGGCAGAAGGTGTATCAACCACTTCATCGACCCCCAATGCCCGGAAGATCGACTGACAATGCAACTATTCCGGGGCTCCTCTTACCATTCCGGATGAGACCGAACGACCATCCATAGCCGCTCCGACCCCCCCGCACACCATGGCTCGAACGTCTTAGGGCCGCAGTCTTCCGAGACACCCGCCTGCCAGGACAAATTGCTTAAGGAGTTGACGTATGGGAAAACAGAACAGCATTCTGGCCTTCATACTACTGGCCTGCGCACTGGTGGCCATCGCCGGTGCCGCCGTGGATATCTCAGTGGTCTGGAATACAACGTATGGGGAACCGGGTGCAAACGACTCTGCATACTCGATTATTCAGGCTCCCGGGGATGGAGGATACCTCTTCGCCGGCAGTACGGAGTCGTTTGATGCAGGAGAGACAGACGTCTGGCTGGTAAACCTGACTGCATCCGGCGACGAACGATGGAACAGGACCTATGGCGGTCCGGAAAAAGATACGGCCCGGGCGCTGATCAACACCTCGGACGGGAATCTTCTCCTTGCGGGGACGATCACCTATGTCACCGAAGGGAACCGGAAGGATACCGACGCCTGGGTGATGAAGCTCACTCCCCAGGGCGAGATCATCTGGAATGAGACCTTCGGCGGACCGGATGTCAATATCTCGACGTTCGCTGCTGCCGGGACATCGGACGGCGGCTACATCATCGCGGGAGAGACGGCGTTGTGGGGCGAGCCGGATACCGATGCCCTGGTGATCAAGATCAACGGTTCCGGCTACGAGGAGTGGACCCGGACCTTCGGTGAACCGGGGTGGAATGACTCGGCCTACGCGGTTGTTGAGACCGCGTCAGGCGAGATCGGTGTTGCGGGAAGCACGGAGTCATTCGAGTCGTTCGGGCGGGATGCATTCGTCCTGAAGCTTGACTCCTCCGGGAACGAGCTCTGGAACGCGACCTTCGGGGGGCCGGAGAGCGATACCGCTCGTTCGCTCGTCCTTGCCCCGGACGGAGACTTCGTCTTCGCCGGGAGTTACATGACCCGAATCGCTCCGAGCATCACGGAAGACGATGCCCTGGTCGTCAAGATGGATCCCGACGGAGAGATTGTCTGGAACTGGACCTACGGAGACGCAGAGGAGAATGAGTCGGCCGAAGCGATCATCGCCACCCTCGACGGCGGGTACCTCTTTGCCGGCAGGAGCGGGGATCTTTCGTCCGACAACGACGCCTGGATCGTGAAACTCGATAGCCGCGGGGCCGTTGAGGGCGATCTGACGCTTGGAGGTGTAAACCCCGGTGACCGGGCCGCATCGGTCATCCAGACGGCGGAGTCCGAGTACGTCGTTGCCGGGACCTTCAACAACACGGAGTTGAACGGCCCGCCCCAGATCGATGCCTGGGTCGTGAAACTCGCAACGAGCGAGAAGACGGTGACACAGCCGCCGGCAAAACCGCCGAAGCCGCCGAGGGTCTGCCCCGTGCAGTGTCCCACGCCGACACCGAAACCGAAACCCGCACCAAAGACCGGGTGCATCGGCGATATCGTCTGGAACGACACCAACGCAAACGGCATCCTGGACAAAGGAGAGAAGGCGATACTAGGAGTCAACGTCACGCTTCTTGATGCGCAGCAGCGGACGATCGCCACCACGACCACCGGTTCCCGGGGGTACTCCTTCACCCGTCTCAACCCCGGCGACTATTACGTCAGGTTCAGCCTCCCACAGGGTTACGCGTTCACCCTAAAGGATGCCGGCCGGAACGATAGGCTGGATAGCGATGCAAACCTGACGACCGGCAGGACTGACAGGATCACCCTGAAGGCAGGAGAATGGCAGTGCTGGTGGGATGCCGGGCTGATCAGGCAGCAGGCACCGTCGGTGGTGAACGCTACCGCTAACAGCACTATCAGCGGTCTCGTCTGGAACGATACCGACGGCAACGGCCTCCAGGGCGCAGGAGAAGAGGGCATCGCCGATGCCGGCGTCGGGCTCTACTACGTAAACGAGACCCTCGTTAATTCTACAACAACGGATGCGAACGGGACCTACGAGTTCGATGGCCTTCTTGCGGGCGATTACTACCTGCTCTTTGAACTGCCGGACGGCTTCACCTTCACACCGATGAACCAGGGCTCCGACGACGCTCTTGACAGCGATGCCGACCCGGCAACGGGGAGGACAGAGAAGATCACGCTCGCCAAGAACGAGACACAGCCCGACTGGGATGCCGGGGCGAACGTGACGGCCGGTATAGAACCAGTTGAAGAGAGTGTCACCATCGGCGACTTCGTCTGGAACGACACGAACGCGAACGGCCTCCAGGACGAGGGCGAAGGAGGGATGCCCGGGGTACTTGTGCGGCTCCTCTACGAGAACGAGAGCCCGGTCACGGATGCGGCCGGAGCCGCCGTCGAGACCACGACGGGTGAGGAGGGATACTACACCCTGCAGGGCGTGGTCGGCACGACCTACATCATCGAGGTCATGCCCCGCAGAGGATTCACCTTTGTTGCGCCGTACGCCGGTGATGACACACTGGACAGCGATATCTTCCCGGAGACCGGCCGGACCGCGCCCTTCGAACTGACAGGCGAGGACCTCACCCGCGATGCGGGGCTGATGGTGCTCGAAGAAGAGGCAGTCATCATCGGCGGGCTCGCCTGGAACGATACGAACGCAAACGGGATCTGGGATAGCGGCGAGTATGGCCTCGCAAATATTGCAGTGACCCTTCTTGACGCGGGTGGTGCGGATGCCAGGACGGCGATGACGAACAGGCTCGGGGGTTACGTGTTTACTGATGTTGCTTCCGGGACTTACGCCGTGCGTTTCACGCCGCCGGAGGGCTACATCTTCAGTCCAGCCGGCGAGGACAGCACCGTCGATCCCGCCACCGGTACGACGGCACAGTTCTACCTCGCTCCGGGCGAGGAGCAGACTGGCTGGAACGCGGGACTCGTGCCGCCGGTGGTGGAGGAGGAGGTGACACCGGAGGAAGAGGTGACGCCGGAAGGGGAGATAACGCCGGAGGTGACACCGGAAGAGGAGATAACACCGGAGGTGACGCCGGAAGAGGAGACAACGCCAGAGGTG
>DALN01000093.1:13867-37549 GCA_002499455.1 Methanoculleus sp. UBA77
GGAGCCGGGAGACCGGTGCCGCCCGGAAGTTCCCCACCATTTTTGCGTGTGCGCTGCGAGAGACTGCTCAAACATCCCGTACAGGTCCTGCAGCACCGGTTCATACTCGATGTCTTAATGAGCATGGAGCGCCAACGCGCAATGTATTGGCACCATGCGGCTCATTTCATGGAACATAGATCTCTTCCGCTCGGGTTTAAAGAGCGTGGAGAAGAAAGTCGAAGCGGTCTGTCAGCACTCGCCGGACATCGTCGCCTTTCAGGAGGTGACGGATCGTGCCCTGCCGCTCTTCCGGGAAGAACTGGAGAATTACGGGTTGATCTACGCCGTCGACAGCCTTGCACTGGTGGAGATCGCCCGGGTGGCCTATATGGCCGAGCGGTTGAACGAACTGCGTGCGCGGAACGCAAACGACCCCTTCCAGTTCGCGTACAGCGTCTCGCGGCTCTCGGAACAGTGCTCGCCGGCCGGCGAGGGAAAGGACTTCGGGTGCCTGATAGCGAGCAGGTATCCCCTCACGCCGTTGAATCCGCTCGACTTCGACATTCCGTGGAAGCAGCGGGTAGCCTCCGCCGTCGTCAGCGCGCCTACGGGCGAGTTCGAGCTCCACAACGTCCATGTTCCCACGGCGATAGGCGGCCGGAGGAACGAGATCGTCAAGGCGGAGACGCTGGTCGGGATCTACCACCGCCTTGCCACACGGTCGATGAGGCCGCGGATCCTCTGCGGGGACCTCCACATCCCGGAGGCGGAACACTCCGACGGGACGATCGTCCCCTTCTATCGCGATATCCTCCCCGATAAGAACTATGACGCCACAACCTCCGAGAACGAGGAGTATCTCGGCCGGCCGAGAAAGTGGTGGTACAACGCCGAGATGAACATCCTCTCCGGCCTTGCGGAGTATGACCTCCCCGACGTCTTCCGGAAACTGCACGGCTACCGGGCGAGAGAATACAGCTGGTGCCCAGACCGCGGGCCCGAGGACGTCCCGAAGTGCAAGCGCTACGATCACATCTTCGCCTCCATGCGCCTGAACCCGACGGCGTGCTGGTACCTGCACGACCTGCGGGGGCAGGGGCTGAGCGACCACTCCGCCGTCGTGGTGGACTTTGAGCCATAAACGATCCTACCCATAACCGCCTTACGGGGACCCCTGCCCTTCCAGGCTCTAAACTATTTTCCCGCATCCCCGCCAACATTTCCCCCTGAAGTGATGGGAGAATGAAGATTACTGCAGTCGTTGGAAGCCCGCGGGGGATGCGGAGCAGGACGAGAAGGCTTGCAAATTTCGTGCTTGCCGGGGCAAAAGATGCCGGCGCCGGGGTCGATCTCATCGATCTCGCCGACCTGCAGATCGTCCCCTGTACCGCCTGCGAGAGTTGCAGCCTCGACGGGACGTGCGTCTTTGCCGACGACTTCGCTGCCGCATATGAACGGATACTGGATGCCGACGGACTGGTGCTCGCCTCCCCGGTCTACATCGATAACGTCAGCGGACAGATGAAGGTCTTCATCGACCGGCTGGCGGACGCCATCCACTACCAGACCCTCGCCGGGAAGTACGGCTGCAGTCTCGCGACCACGCAGGTCTCGGGAGGCGACGCGGTCGTCGGTTACCTGAACCACGTGCTCAACTACCTCGGCGTGACGGCGGTCGGGGGGATGAGCGTCGCCCTCGACAGCGATCAGGAGGCACTCGACCGGGCGGAACCGGCGGCACGCGATCTCGGCCGGCTGCTCGTCCACGCCATCGTTGAGCAGCCACGTTATCCTGACCAGGAGGCTGAGATAGCGGAGAACCGGGAGTACTTTGCCGGAATTGTGCGGGAAAACAGGGACTGGCGGCCGGACGAGTACGAGCGGTGGGTGCGGGAGGGCTGGATCCGGGGGGAGTGAGGCATCGGCTTCCCCCTGCCGACAGCATTCACGGCTGGTACGGCCGGAACTCTTCATAAAAAGGAATCAGAAGAACGGCACCGGGCTCTTTGCCGCGAATATGACATAAACAGTGAGCGCCGGGAGGGAGATTTGAACTCCCGAGGTGCCAGGCACCAGAGGCTTTCAAGGCCACCGCCTTCCCGGACTAGACTATCCCGGCTCGCCTTAACCTATTGGTCGGCGGGTAAAAAAAGGTTGTTCATCCCCGACGCGCGAGGACGACTGCAAGGAGTGCGAGGAGTGCGAGCACCGCCGGGACCGGTGCGGTCTGGGCCGGGGTGGGTGTCGCGTCCCCGAAGACGGCTGGGGCGGTCTGGCTCACCCGTACCGAGTCTGCGTTCGACGCCGAGACCTGGACCGTTCCGCTGTCTGTGTACCTCATGGGGTAGACCTTCACGTAGACCGTCCCTCCATGTGCGGCAAACTCCGCGGTCTCCGCCTCAAGCATGCCCTTGTCGTTGACCTTTTGGAAGTTGTTGTCCTCGTCGACATACTCGAGCACCCAGTCGATCCCGGCCGACGTCGCGATCATCACCGCGCCGCTCTTCGTGTCAACCTCGAAGTATGCCGGGGCGGACCGCGTCGCGGTGGCGCTGGCGGAGATCATCGCCGGCGTCGGGGTTGGGCCCGGCGTTCCCGCCACCACGAACGTCACGGTGTCGATGTAGCCCTTGGTGTCGGAGAACGTGACCTCATACGTACCGCCGTCGGGGATGGGCACCGACTCGGAGAACGCTCCGTTTGCATCGGTGCGGATGTACTTCGGTCCGTAGACGGTGGCGGAGTTGTGCTCGACCTCGATCTGGACACCCGCGCTGCCGATCCCGCTGACCGTGCCCTGGAGGTCAAGGGTGCCGTCGAAGTTCTGGCTGGTCGGCGAGGTGACCTTGACGTTCTCGGAGCGGTCGACCAGGGTGACGAAACGCAGGGTCTCCGAACTGCTCCCGAAGGTGTTCGGCGGATTGGGATCGATAATCTCGATCGTGTAGTCCCCGGCTTTAAGGCCGCTGGTATCGAACGTCGCTGAGAACTTGCCGTTCGGCTGCACGACGATCTCCTTCCGCGCAACTTCGTTCTTCGCGGGTTTGATGGTGTACAGGACAACATCCGTGCTGAATCCCGGTTTGAGCGAAGGCTGTGCGCCCTCTCCAGCGATCGAGGTACCCGTGACTTCGAGCGGTGCGCCGACGTATACGGTCTTTGGAGCACTGATTCCGACGTACGCAGCTGATGCCGCACTGACGAGCAGCATCATGGCAACAAGCGTCAGCCATGCGATCCTTTTCATACCAGTACATCAACGAATATGAGGTATAATGCTATCCAAATTTACCGAGAAGCCCCTGGCGGCCTGGCGGGGGAAGGACCGCTATGACGGGCAGATCCTCGATACGCTGACGGTTATATTCAGGAGCGGCGGGTGCTCCTGGAACCGTTGCCGGATGTGCGGCTACCGGCACGAGCGTTACCCGGACCTCCCCCAGGACGAACTTGCCGAACGGCTGATCCGCCAGGTCCGCTGGGTCAAAGAGAACTTCCGCGACGAGGACTACCAGATGCTCAAGATCTTCACCTCTGGCAGTTTCCTCGACCCCGAAGAGGTCCCCCCCGCCGCCCGGCGCGCCGTCGCGGAGGCGTTCCGGGGCAAGCTCATCATCGCCGAGACCCGACCCGAATACGTCGATGCGGAGGCGCTCGAGGAGTTCCGGGACGGCATCGATACCGGCGCCTGGGCGCGGCCGCTCGCCGTCGCCATGGGCCTTGAGACGACAAACGACGCCATCAGGGAGAAGAGCATCGACAAGGGGTTCACCTACGCCGACTTCCTCCGCGCCGCAGAGGTTGCGCACGCGGCCGGAACGGACGTAAAGGCCTACCTGATGATGAAACCGCCGTTCCTCACCGAACGCGAGGCCCGCGACGATATGATCCGCTCCATCCGGGACGTCGCCCCCGTCGCGGAGAGCATCTCGATGAACCTCTGCACCGTCCAGGCCCGGACCGAGGTCGAGCGCCTCTGGAACCAGCAGGCCTTCCGCCCGCCGTACCTCTGGAGCGTCCTTGACGTGCTTATCCAGTCACCCGTCCATATCCTCTGCGACCCCGTCGGCGGCGGGCAGGCACGGGGACCACACAACTGCGGCGCCTGCGACGGCCCGATCGTGAAGGGGATCGGGGACTATTCGCTTACGGGGGATGTAGAACTTCTCCGTGCTCTTGCCGAGACGGAGTGCGGGTGCAGAGAAGAGTGGGAGTTCGTGCTCGAACGGGAAGAGCCGTTCTGTATGCCGCTCACCCGCTAGCACTCACTTTTCTGTTCCTTCAGCTGCTCACAGAGCAGCGGGAGGAACGTCCCGGCGTCGCTGACGACACCGATCGCCTGGGTCGTGCCCCGATCCATCAGTTTCGTCACCGATGCGGGGTTGATATCGACGCAGACCGTCTTGACGTAGGAGGGGAGGCAGTTGCCCACGGCGATCGAGTGGAGCAGCGTTCCGACCATCAGCACCATCCCTATCCCGTGGATATGGCGGCGCATGGCGTCCTGCGCCTGCACGACGTCCGTGATCACATCGGGAAGCGGCCCGTCGTCACGGATTGAGCCGGCAAGCACGAAGGGGACGCCCTTCTTCACGCACTCGTACATAATCCCCCCGGTCACGATGCCCTGGTCGACCGCATTCTTGATCGAGCCCGCCCGCATGATCTCGCTGATGGCGCAGATATGGTGCTTGTGCCCGCCGGTGACGAGGGTACCCGTCTTCACGTTCATGCCAAGCGACGTGCCGAAGAGGTTGGACTCGATGTCGTGGGTGGCAAGAGCGTTGCCCGCAAAGAGCACGTCGATGTAGCCTGCACGGATCATCTTCGCGAGGGCATCGGCCGCTCCCGTGTGGACGATGGCGGGACCGCCGACGAGCGCGATCTTCTCCCCCTTCTTCTTCATCACCAGGATCTCGCGGGCGATCTTGGCGATGAGCGCCTCGCTCGGCCGCTCCGATGAGACAGTCCCGTGCATGAACTCGAACGTGCTGACCTTCCGCGGCCGCTCCGGGTAGACCACCCGGACACCGGCCTCGCTGACGACGACGAGATCGCCGGCCTTGATCTTCGAGATCGGGGTGCAGAACGCCCTCTTCTGCTCCTCGTCGATCACGATGTGGCAGTCCATCTCGATATGCTCGACAGGCAGCCATTCGCCCCGGTATTTGACAAAGGTCGGGTGATTGGTCGTCGAGTAGAACCCTTTCGGAAGGATCCGGTCGCCCTCTGCCGGTACAAGGGTGACGTCGTCGATCTCGGGGGTGCGTGCGCCGAGCCGGTGCAGTTCGGAGAGGATGGCATCGAGTTTCTCCCCGGTGTGCGCCGCCACGCGCAGCCGTGCGTAACTCGTGTCCGTCTTCTGCTTCCCGACGTTGAACGTGAGGATCTCGAATTCCCCCCCCATATCCATGATCCTGTCAAAAACAAGGGTCATAACGCCGGAATCGATGATATGGCCCTCCAGTTCGATTTCCCGGCAGAATTCCATATATAGAGATCAGTGATAGTCGGATAATACAGTTTCCCCGCACGCTCGCCGCATATGCCCGCCCTCTGGAGGTCTACCGAGATCCATCCGTCCGTGAGGGGAGGCGGCACCGGAGGACCCCTGCGCGGTGCGTACCCCGGCTACGCCGACCGGTTCCGGCAGAGGTACTCCTGCACCAGCGTGAGTTCCTCGCGCGTGTTGATGTTGAAGACGAGCCTCCGGTCATGTATGAGGAGCTGCAGTTCCTCCTCCGGGCCGTCGAGGGAGCCCTCCGTCAGGATGTTGATGCCGGCAGGGCAGGCCGGGGTGCCGTCGATCGTCTCCGTGTACTGCGTGCGGCAGCCATGCTCCTCGCAGAGGTCGCGGGGCACCCACGTGGAGCAGGCCGCTTTCCCGGTCCGGCGCCAGGCCTCCTCGACGCCGGCGACGATATCGGGGCCAAGGCACGGGAGGTCGGAGACGCAGGTGAAGAAGGGCTCTCCGTCCCGGGCGAGGTCGCCGGCCGC
Source organism: Methanoculleus sp. UBA77 (assembly GCA_002499455.1). GTDB lineage: Archaea > Halobacteriota > Methanomicrobia > Methanomicrobiales > Methanoculleaceae > Methanoculleus. The sequence goes on from DALN01000093.1 coordinate 19,847, forward strand.
CGCACAGATATCCTCAACGTAACCGAGCCCTTCGGCCGCATAAAGGGCGATCCCCTGAGCCCGGCACCAGTTCTTGGTGAACGGCGTCCTGTGCGAGGCGACCACGACCACCTCGTGCCCGGCTTCCCGGAAGGCGTCGATGACATAGGCGAGCATGGGCCGCCCGCAGATGGTGACGAGCGGTTTCTCGCCCATCCCGAGCCGGGAGCCCTGCCCCCCGGCCATGATCAGGGCAAGCATGCTTCCAGCGCCTCGATGAGTTGCCGGTTCTCCTCATGGGTCCGGACGGCCACCCGGATGTGGCAGGGCAGCCCGAACGACCGGCAGTTCCGGACGAGGATGCCGCGCGTGAGGAGCCGTTCGACGAGCACGTCCGCGGGGAGAGGGACCTCTACGAGGATGTAGTTTGCAGACGGAGGCTCGCAGGTGAGGCCGAGACCACGGAGGCTTCCGGCGAGCCACTCCCGCTCGCGGGCGATCTGCTCCCGCGATGCACGGAGCAGGTCATAGTGCCGGAAGGCCTCGATGGCAAAGGCCTCGGCGAACGCATTGACCGTCCAGGGGAGGCGGACCGTCTCCACCCTCTCGATCAGTTCGGGCGTACCGAACCCGTAGCCGAACCGGATCCCCGGCACGGCGAAGCTCTTCGTTAAGGAGCGCAGGAGAAAGAGATTCTCATCCCGGACGTCGACGAGGCTCTGGTGGGGGTCGGCAAGCTCGATGAAGGCCTCGTCGAGGAAGAGGCACGTCCCCTGCCCGGCCATATCGGCAAGCAGCCGGAGGACCTCTCCCCGGCTGCAGAGTTTTCCCGTGGGATTGTTCGGGTTGCAGAGGAACCGGACGGCGGCCCCGGTCTCATCGGCGGTGCACCGGGCACCGGCAAGCCTCACCGCCATCTCATACTCCGCAAACGTTGGGGGGATGATGCAGGCGGCATCGCCTTCGCCGAGCATGGCGGAACAGAACGCGCGGATCAACTCGACCGATCCGTTGCCGACAGCGACCTCGCCCGGATCGCGCCCGAATACTCGCCCTATCTCCTCTTTGAGCGCCTCATATCGGTCGTCCGGGTAGTCGTAGAGCGTCGAGGGGTCCGGGATCCAGGGGATCTCAGGGGGGTAGGGGTTCACATTAGCACTGAAGTCGAGCAGCCGGCCCTGCTCCCGGGTGCGGTGCCAGCGTACCCGACCGCCGTGTTCCATCCTTTCGGGAAGGTTTTCTCTCATATCTCTGGCAATCCTGTGCGGGTATGTTGTCGGCTGCTATCCATAAAACCGTTATGTCAGACATAAACTCGTTTCAGAAGATATTTATACAATCCCAATATTATTATGGCTTATCTGATACAGTCAGACACAAGGATTGCGATTGTCTGACAAATGGCAGACCCCTGGCTGCTAGATGTCAGATATGAGTGATTGAGATGATGGATCGGATAACTATCAGACTGCCCCGGCAGCAGGTTGAGATGCTCGAGAGGCTGGTGGAGGCTGGCGAGTTCCCCACGGTATCGGAGGCTGTGAGGTATTCGGTCAGAGCGCTTCTGGAACGGCATGGAAACCGTGCTCTACGTGAGGCGGAACAGATCTCATTCCAGGTTTAGGAGGTATCAAATGCAGACGATCATCAACGAGGCGTTAAAACACGCAGAACGTGAGAAATTCCTGAAGACCGACTCGGTCGAGGGCGAAGACGACATCCTCGGCCAGCCACGAATTGTCATCGTCGGATGCGGTGGCGCAGGCAACAACACCGTAAACAGGCTGTATCACATGCAGGTGAACGGTGCAGAGACGATCGCGATCAACACGGACAAGCAGCACCTGGACATGATCCAGGCCGACAAGAGGGTGCTTGTCGGNNGCAGCCGAGATGGCCCGGCCGACCCTCGAGAGCCTGCTCTGTGACGCGGACCTCGTCTTCATCACTGCCGGTATGGGTGGAGGTACCGGTACGGGAACTGCCCCGGTCGTCGCGCAGATCGCAAAGGAGCAGGGCGCGATCGTCGTCGGCATGGTCAGTTACCCCTTCCAGGTCGAGAAGGCCCGGCTTCTCCGTGCGGAAGAAGGGCTTGAACAGCTCTCGGCCGCCGCCGACTCGGTGATCGTGCTCGATAACAACCGCCTCATCAAGTACGTGCCGAACCTCCCGCTCGGCCAGGCCTTCTCGGTTATGGACCAGCTCATCGCAGAGACCGTCAAGGGCATCAGCGAGACGATCACGGAACCCTCGCTCATCAATATCGACTACGCAGACGTACGTGCCATCATGAGCAAGGGAGGCGTCGCCGTGATGCTCGTCGGGGAGAGCAAGCAGCAGAACAAGGCCGAGAGCGTCGTCCACGAGTGCCTCAACCACCCCCTGCTCGACATCGACTACCGCGGCGCGACGGGGAGCCTCATCCACATCACGGGCGGCAACGACCTGACCCTCCAGGATGCCGAGGAGATAGCAAGTTCTCTGACCTACGAGCTCGACCCGCATGCAGATGTCATCTGGGGAGCGCGGGTGAACAGCGACTACGAGGGAAGAGTCCGCGTCATGGCAGTCATGACCGGCGTCAAGAGTGCGCAGATCCTCGGGAGCCACCGTGCCTACGAACCGGTGACACAGCGCTCCAGCGCCCCTGCAGGCAGGCGCATCGCCGGAGACGCCCCAAGCGGGCATCTCATCGACTTCCTTTGAAGTCCCCCTACCCCCTTTATATCTCTTTGTCCAATCCCCTTCCGGCAACGTCTTTCCCGGCTCTCCTGCGAAATACTTAATAGTACAGATGACGTTTGAATTATAGACGTTCTTGTATAATCCCTCCAGCACGGGGTGTATTGTGCAGGGCGCAGAGCCGCGGGTTCTGCGATTGCCAGGTACCGAGGTTGAACACATGAACAGACCGGTGAACGACGGCCTCGAACACGAGTCCGGAATACGTCTTTTCTTGTGGTGTAGCCGCTACATCAGCCTAGGGTATCCCTGTGGACACACGGGAGCGGTCTTGCTGGCGGGCATATGAGACAGGTACCGAATATCGAGGATTGGTAGAGAATGCTGAACGATCTGATTGAGAAGAGAAAGAAAGTCCTTGCGGAGTCTGAACAGCACAAAGACCGGCGCAACGAGTTGAACGCGCTCGCCAGCAAAAACGCCCGCGAACGCAACACCTTAAACACCCAGACCCGCGAATTTGTCGAGGAGGCGCAGCAACACAAGGAGCAGCGGGACAAGATCAACGAGGAAGTTCAGGCGCTGAAAGACAAGAGGAACGAGTACAACGACAAGGCCAACGCGCTGTTCGAGGAGATCGAGGCTTTCAAGAAGGAGCACGGCAACCTCAAGAACCGGGGCATCAAGGAACTGCAGAAGCAGATCGAGCACCTGGAGTTCAAGCAGCAGACCGAAGTCTACAGCACCGACAAAGAGCGGGAACTGATCGAGAAGATCAAGCAGCTGAAGGCGGCGGCAAAGGACCAGGAGGCCGAGCTCGAGCAGAACAAGGAGATGCGGACGAAGCTCACCGACGCCCGCGAGTTCCGCAGGCTTGCCTCCGAGATCCACAAGGACGTCACCGAGAAGGCCGAGGCCGCCCAGCAGCACCACGACCTGATGGTGGAGTCCTACCGGAAGGCCGACAAGTCCCGCGAGGAGGCCGACAGGGCCCACCAGCAGTTCGTCGAGGCCCAGGAAGCGGCCGACGAGGAGCACAAACTCTTCATCGCCTGCCAGAAGGAGCTTCGCGACTACGATAAGGTGATCTCCGGTCTCCGCAAGAAGACCAAGAAGACCAAGGTCACCAAAGAGCAGAAGGCCGTCCGGAAAGAGGCGGAGCGTATCTTCCAGCAGTTCCGCGGCGGAGAAAAGCTCACGACCGACGACCTGCTCCTGCTGCAGCGCGCAAAACTTATTTAATACTTTTTTATCCCCTGCTGCAAATTATTTAATAGATCCGAGGAGATGTTCTATTGCATGGCAAAAGAGCGGACGCTCGTCCTCTGTGTCGATCGCGATGACGATCTCGGGTTTAAAGCCCGGATCGATGGTCCCATCGTGGGCAGAGAGGCATGCCTCCATGCGGCGACGTCCCTCGCCCTGACCGATCCCGAAGACTCCGACATCAACGCGATCTTTGAGACGATCAAGCTCTACGACGACCTCATCAAGCGAGGCGAGGAGGTCGCCGTCGCCGTCATCTGCGGCAACCACATGAACATGCTCGAAGGGGACCGGCGGATAGCCGCCAGCCTCGATGCAATCCTCTCGGCAACGGGCTCCACATCCTGCATCATCGTAACGGACGGTGCGGAGGACGAGTATGTCCTTCCCATCATCCAGTCCCGGGTGCCGGTCAGCAGCGTGCGGAGGGTTGTGGTCAACCAGATGCCGAACCTCGAGGGGACCTACTACATCCTCAAGCGGCTCCTCGATGACCCGAAGGTCTCAAAGGTCGTGCTTGCGCCGGTCGGTCTTGCCATGCTCCTGTATGCCCTCGGCTACCTGCTCGGCTACCCGGAGGGGGCAACCATCGTCGTCGTCGGTGTCATCGGCACTTACCTGCTCTTCAAGGGTGTCGGGATCGACGAGATCTTCGGCTACCTGATCAACTCGCTGAAATCGTCGCTGCACGGCGGCCGGTTCACCTTCGTCTCCTATATCGCCGCGATACTGCTCGGTATCGTCGGGCTGGTCCTGGGTCTCATCAGCCTTCTCGAATACTACAGCTCGTTCGGCATCTTCTTCCAGGTGCTCGCGTTCATCTACGGGTCGATCGCATGGTTCACCGCCGCCGGCCTCGTTGCGTCGGGCGGCAAGATCATCGACGTCTTCTTGAACGAGCGTGAGGCGATCCAGCGGGTGGTCGCCCTGCCGTTCTTCGTGCTCGCGATAGGGGCGATCGCTTACGGGGCAAGCATCTACATCCTCTCGATCAGCGATGTCTCCGGGTTTCCCATCACAAGCGCGGACGGCGTGAAATATATCATCTTCGCGACGATCGGAGGCCTCTTCTGCGCATTCCTCGGCGTCTACCTCCAGTCGCTCCTGGGCCGGTGGGTGGACGAGCGGGACCTGGTCCCCCTGAAGAGAGGAGCGTGAACGTCCGGGTAACGGCAGGTCGCCGGATTCCGGCAAGCCTCTCACCTCTCAAACGACGTAGCGGACGAACCGTTTCGGCCCGATGCCGGTCGTGTTAAAGAGCATCACCAGGATAGAGACGGCACTCAGGTGATACTTCCCTTCCCGGAGACCGGGGCGGCGATACGCTGATGGGCCGGTCAACCAGGACAAGCCTCCCGTGCCGGGTTGAAACCCCCAAACACCCGAACTTCTCGGCCTCTCTGCTCAAACCCCGGTACGACGTCGACACGGCGGCCGACCTGGACCGCCTCTGCCGCCAGCCTGCGGCGTCACCGGAGAATATAGTGCCTCCGCCCGCCACACCCGCCGTGCCCTGGCGGAGATCGGGCTGCTGCCGCACGTGCAGGTTTTGGAGCGGCACGCCCCATGAACCGGGTTGCGGAGCAGGCTGTTTTACGGCTGGGCAAAATAGCCGAGCCCGTCAGGGATCTCGCTGACGTTCTCGTAGTACCTGACGTCCTGCGGCGTTATGATGGTGATCGACGGGACAACCACACCGAACCTGTGCGCCGGGAACCAGTAGGACCCCCGCCCGTAATCGTCGGAGACGTTGTTTACACGCACCTCTATGCGGTCGAGATCGAGATAACGAACCTCGGTATCGTTGAAATTCAGTATATTGAGCGCCTTCTGCTTCAGATCGGATTTACCGAGGAGAAGGACAAGGAGCCGGATGCCGCCGTCAACCGTATAGTTCATGGTGACGAAGGCGTCCTCGTTCTCCAGCCGGACAGTGATGTCGCGGACCGCGATGTAACTGTACCGCTCCTCCCCCTCCGCGATTGCGGGGGGGATAAGAGCGGACAGCAACATTAGAGCCACGACAAACGCTATCCACTTCATTAATACAATAGTTATGGCAAGAGTCATAAATGCTTTATGGTGGCCAGGACAGAGAGAGGCCATATAACCGGCATATTGACCAGTTCACCCCTGTAAGACCTGATTTTCCGGCACCTGGAAACTCCGGAGCGCAGAATCCGCAGTACCGGGAATGAGGAGAAATCATCTTTATGATACGGGGAGCCCGGCAGAACCCCCTCCGCCGGGCGCACCTCAGTGAGTTAGAAATGTGCCTGTAAGGTTACTTCGCATGCGTGAGGACGATCTCGATGCTGGAGACGTTCGTCTTGCCTGTATCGGTGTCGATCATCTCGGTCGATGTGAAGATCTCTTTCTTGTTGACGTTCTCGAGGAACCGGTTGAGGGCAATCTCTGCTGTATCTACCGCACGCGAGATAGCCTTCCCCCGGGCCTTGATCGCGACCTCCTCCGCTCCGTTGTTGAACTGGGTGACCACCGCGAGCACATAGTTCATGACTGGCTTGTTTCCCACGAATACTGTGTTGTCCTTTATCATTCGCCCACCTCGTCTAAAGATACTTCTTCGAGCAGATCAGTTCTGCGTTGAGGACGGATGCGCCTGCGGCCCCACGGATGGTGTTGTGTCCGAGTGCAACGAATCGCAATCCTTCCCGGATTCTCCCGACAGATACCGTCATGCCCCGCCCCCGGTTGCGGTCAAGCCGCGGCTGCGGACGGTCGGACTGGTCGAGGAGCTCAATTGCCTTTGCCGGCTGCAAGGGTAGATTGCTTAAGGGTGACTTAAAGTTTGCGTAAGCTTTTTTCACCTCGTCAACCGGCTCCTTCACGTCGATCCAGACCGCAATAGTGTGCCCGTCGATGACAGGAACCCGGTGACAGCTTGCACTCACACGGAACGGAGCGGGGATTACCTCCGAACCGTTGAACGTTCCCATGATCTTGAGGGTCTCGGTCTCCATCTTCTCCTCTTCGGAGCCGATGTAGGGGATGACGTTGTCATAGATGTCCATGGCGGAGACGCCGGCAAACCCGGCTCCCGAGATCGCCTGCATGGTTGCCGCACGCACATCGTGGAACTCAAACGATCTGAGGGGTGCAAGGGCCAGCACGAGAACGATGGTCGAACAGTTCGGATTGGTCACGATAAACCCGTCACGGCCCGCATCACGCTGGACGTCGATCAACCCAAGGTGATCCGGGTTGACCTCCGGGATCACCAGCGGGACGCTGGAGTCCATGCGGTGCGACCGGGCGTTGCTGCAGACGCCGACACCCGCATCAGCGATCTCGGTCTCGAGTGAGGTCGCCACTTCCGCGGGCAGCGCCGAGAAGACCAGATCACAGTCCTTCACGCTCTCGACGGTAGTTGGAGTGACAACGATATCACTGACATTGTCCGGGTACGGCGCATCGAGGCGCCAGTTGACCACCTTGCCATACGGCTTTCCTGCACTGCGTTCAGATGCGGTGAGCGTCTGGAGGTTAAACCAGGGATGATCCGCTAAAAGCTGAACGAAGCGCTGTCCCACCGCTCCTGTGGCACCAAGCACTCCTACGTTAATCATAGACAAATTATCTGTAGTGTAGGTGGTATTAAAAGAGTAGGTTTTTTGATTCTGCAGGTCGGAGGGACGGAGCGGGAAGATCAACCTCTCACAGAATTTCGTTGTCTTATCTGGAAGCATATCCACGATAAATTTACATAAAGCCACCGTATGGCCAAGATAAACAGGTTCCGGACATGTCCCTCCCCCGAGCAAGATACCCGCTCAGAGGCAGACTCCGACCCGGCGACAGAGCCGGCCTGACCGGGAATCCCGGCGTATGAACGGGACGGCCAACGGTCGCACGCTCCTGCAGGAGCCATCATTCTATCCGTCGCGGGACGGTATCCCGTGCGGGGCGTGGTCTCCAGGCGTGAGCCTGGAAGGGGGAAAACAGGATGCCTCGCCCTTGAAGGGCGGGACAGTTTACTCCATCGATATTGCTTCGGACGGGCACTCGTCGACGCAGGTCTCGCAGTCAACGCAGAGATCAACATCGACCTTTGCCTTGCCGTCTACCATGCTGATGGCAGAAGCCGGACAGATATCCACACAGGTTTCACAAGCGGTACACTTCTCGATATCAACAACTGCTGGCACTTTGTCTCCTCCAAACGTACGTTACGAATATGTTAACATATTTTAGATGGGCATCAAAAATAAATTTCGCTTCGGCCGGAGCGGCCGGAAGCGCAGTTCACAGTCCAAGGACTTCCTGCATGGAGTAGATGCGGGGCTCCCTGCCGGAGACCCACCGGGCGGCCCGGACCGCACCCTGGGCAAAGACCGCCCGATCATAGGCGCGGTGGGATACCTCGATGCACTCGAAGTTCCCGGCAAAGAGGACGGAATGGTCGCCGACAATATCCCCACCGCGGATGACGTGCATCCCGATCTCGTTCTTCCGCTCGGCCTCTCCCACGCGGCCGTAGACCTTCTCACGGTCTCCGAGTTCCTGGTCCAGGATCTCAAGAATGGTCTTTGCCGTGCCGCTCGGCGCATCCTTCTTGTAGCGGTGGTGGGCCTCCGTGACCTCGATATCGTAATCGCCGAGCTGGCGGGCGGCCTCGCGCACGAGTTTCCAGAAGATGTTGACGCCGACCGAGAAGTTGCTCGAGATCACCGCAGGGACGTTCCCCTCGACGGCGACACGGATCGTCTCCCGCTGTTCGGGGGAGAATCCGGTCGTCCCGACAATGAGCGCCACGTTGTTCCTCGCTGCGGCCTTGATGTTCTCGACCGCGGCGGCTGCAACGGTGAAATCGATGAGGACATCGGGCTTCTTCTCCTTGAGGAACTCATCGATTTTTGCCGCCGGGACCACCTCCTTCCCGAACAGCGTCCCCTCGCGTATGTCGATGCCTCCGACGAGTTCCATGTCGGGAGCCTCGTTGACGATCCGACCGATATTGGTGCCCATGCGTCCCAGGGCGCCGGATACGGCTATCTTAATCATAGTTTCCCAGCACCGTTCTCAGTTGTTCGATCTTCTGTCCGTCGAGCTCGTCGAGCGGCAGCCGGACGGGTCCTGCAGCCATCCCGATCAGTTCCACCGCCTTCTTCACGGGGATGGGATTCGTGTCGATGAACATCGCCCGCATGAGCGGAGCGAGCTTGTAGTGCAGGTCCCGTGCGCGGGCAAGGTCGCCGGCGCGGAAGGCTTCGTACATCTGCACCATCCGGCCGGGATCGACGTTCGCAGCAACCGAGATGACGCCCGCGCCCCCGACAGCGAGGATCGGGAGCGTCATCGCATCGTCCCCGGAGATCACGACGAAGTCCTCGTCCCGAGTCCCCTCGATGATACGGGAGATCTGGGTGATATCGCCGCTTGCCTCCTTGATCCCGACGATGTTCGGGTGCCGGGCGAGTTCGATGACCAGATCGGGCTGAAGGTTCTGCCCCGTCCTGCCGGGAACATTGTAGAGGACGACCGGGAGATCGAGATCCGCGAGTTTCGTGAAGTGCTTGACGAGCCCTGAACGGTTCGGTTTGTTGTAGTACGGGCTGATGACGAGAGCCCCGTCCGCGCCGGCGTCCTTTGCCGACCGGGTCAGGCGAACAGCCTCTTCGGTATTATTCGAACCGGTTCCTGCGAGCACAGGCACCCGCCCGTTGACGACCTCGACGGTCTCGCCGATCACCTGCTCATGCTCCTCGAACGTGAGCGTGGCGGACTCCCCGGTCGACCCGCAGGGCACGATCCCGTGGATTCCGCGTTGCAAAAGTGATTCGATGTTAGACCGTAATCCTTCGAGATCGAGACTCGACCCGGAGTCCCGGTGAAAAGGAGTAATGATTGCCGGAAGGATTCCCTCAAACATATAGTGAGGTTTAACGCTTCCTGGTATTTATCTTTCTTGAGATGTATCCGGCAACCCTGTTCCGGACGTACTTGCTCCCGATGATGGCAACCTCAGAGACAGCATGTTTGTTCTCATCAAAGTCTCCGCTGAACCTCTCACGGTGCTTGACAAGGAGTTCTTCTCCGAGGTTCTTGATATATGACGGCTTTATTCCCATGTGGACCTTCCCTTATAATTGTGCATAGATTATGCGATTTGACAGTTTAAGAATATTATGTGCGACCATGACCGGATCTTCCCCAAGGACCCGGATCATCGGCTCAAGCCCCGCAGCTCCCCGGTCGTAGATGATGTCGGGGACGCCTTCCCTGCAGCAGAAGGCGACACCCCAGTCCATCGTCTGAACTCCCGGCGGCTCTTTTGTTCGGTCAAAGGAGCAGACCTCAAAGAGGAGGTTGTCCAGTTCCGCAAGGATCGGTTCGGAGAAGCGGATGTTTGCCGCGCTCCGGATCCGCCGGTCAAAACGCATCGCCGTAAGGACGACCCGGGCTACGTGATCGCTTGCCCCGAACGCGAGTTCCCCGACGGGGTGGACCGTATCGCCGAGCCGGACGATCCTGCCGGGGACCCCTGCAACGTCCCCTGGCCCGCGCGCGTCGGGCAGGGCATAGACGATGTTCATCCCCGCCTCCGGGATGAGCCGCACGTCCATCCGTTCGACGATCAGCCCTACAGCCTGGCTCAGGCTCTCGATCACCCTCCCGCGTTCTTCCTCCGTCATACCCTCTATCCTCGAGGGCAGCGCCATATATGGGTTGCGCTCAGGCCAGGCCGATATTGCCGCGAACCTCGCGGAGCCCCTCGATGGCAAGACCATAGAATGTATCGAGGTCCACAAGGGGCTCGATCAGCCGGATCCTATCCCTCTCGCACCCGGCGGCGAACGCCTTCTCCTTGAACTTCTTCTTCACCGTCCTGGGGGTGACCTCGTCGATCTTCCCGCCCTTGACGAGGGCGCAGGCGAGGATCAGGCCCGAGGCGCTGTCTGCGGCCTGGAGCGCGATCTCGACGGGCCGGTCGTAGTCCGAGAAGAGCATATGGTTGTGGCGCCTGACGATATCGGCAATCTCTTCGGAGACCCCGTTGTCGATGAGGATCCGGTAGCCCTCAAGCCCGTGCCGGTCCATATCCCCCGCGACGAGGTCGTAGTCGATGTCGTGCAGGAGGCCGATGATCTCCCAGGTATCAGCGTCCTCACCGAGGTGTTCCGCGACCTTTCTCATGATCCTCGCCGTGGCATGGCTGTGCACGATATGGGACGGCGATGCCACGTAGCGCCGGAGCAGGGCCAGTGCCTCGTCTCTCTCCATGCAGGAGAAATTGCCCGGCCCGGAGCATTAAGCCTGCGGGTCCCCTCCACCGGCAGAGAGGGTGTCCCCCGCCCGGGGATAGAGATATACCTGCCCCTGCCCCACTTCTGTACATGAATCTACGGGTTCTTGAAGTGCTTGTCGCGTTCGGGTGTCTTGCACTGTTTATCGTGCTGCTGGTGATGCTGCCCTCGGTGCTGGTGGGAATGGAAGGGCTCGCATACGTCTTTGCGCTGATCGTCTTTATCGCCGTGCTCAGCACTGCGGGCTATATGGTCGATAAAATGACCGCCTAACCCCGCTTCTTCTTTATGTTTTTCTTGAGGCGGTAGTAACTCAGGGGATGGTTGACCCGCTCGCAGGTGCTATCGCGGTTCACGCAGAGCCCGAAGGTGCGCATGGTGGCGCACGACGGCGGCGTATACTCGGTGCCGCCCCGGCCGGAGATGTGCTCCACCTGGTACATCGTCTTCTCCACGTCGAAGTCCGGCGCCCGGGCAAAGACCTCTGCAATCGCGGTGGTGTTCATGCCGACGGTGTGGAGAAACGACGTGATGGCGAACCTGCCCATATGCGTCAGGTTCGTTCCCTCGGTGACCGCCCTGATGAGCGCGTTGATGCAGGGCGGGAACGCCTCCTCCTTGATCTCACCGAACTGTTCGAGGACCTGCTGCTGCTGCAACGCCGCGATCTCTTTTGTGACCGGGGCGAGGCGTTCGCAGATCCCCGAGGGGACCCGGAGCGGCATCTGGTCGACGAGGATGACCCGGATCCGCTCCCGGATCAGGTCGTCGATATCGCCCGGCTCAAGGTGCACCGTCCCCTGCCGCACGTCCCGGTTGACGAGCCGCCAGCGCCGGTCGCGCATATGGGTCACCAGTTCAACGTAACTGATGACCGGGAGAGCAGCGGTCCCGGTATTGATCCCGATGCTCATGGCCACGAAACGGCGTATCTCAGGGTCTTCGGTCGCGAGAAAGAAGGATGCGCGCTCCGCTTCGTAACGCGCAAGGCGGTCGATGAGCGACCGGTCGCCGATACAGGAGACCAGCACCCGGGCTAACGCGTAACCGGCGATCTCGAACTCGGGCCTGATATTGCGTGCAGTTTCGTCCTGGAACTCCCTCTTGTGGGCAAGCGCAGCGATGACCCGTTCCTTCGCCCGTTCGAGCGCAAGAGCCCCGGGACTGCCGGAGAGGAATTCTTCGAGCGACTCCACGTGCCGGCGGGCCAGCTCCTGGGACTCTTTTAAAAAGGGGTATTTAGGGAGTACTTTCTGGTCAAGTACAATATCCATCAATCGGCCTCGATCCGAGGAGCAAGGAGGTACTCGACGTGGCCGTTGCCGTCAGCAATGTCAAAGGCAAACCGTACCGGGTGGTCGATGCCGAGGTAGACCTCCACCTTCTCTGCGCGTGCCATGACCCGGCCCATGTCCTTCAAGTAATCGAGCGAGAAGAGCGATCGGGCTCTGACGGGGTTTAAGGCGACAAGTTCGTCCTCACCGAGCGCGAGCTTGATGTGGTCGGTGTCTCCCTCCGCTTCCATGTAGAAGGTCATGGCGTCGGGGTCGATACCGAGCGCAATCTTGTCGGAGATGACGGCGGCCGCCTTGATGGCGCTGTTCAGCGCGTCGCCGGCGATGACCGCTTTCCCGGGGAGTTCGATGCCCGGCGGGTTCGGGTCTTTCCGGATGGTGTTGACGTCAAGGAGCGTGACCGAGTAGCGGTAGCCGCCGAAACTCAGTTCCAGTTTCCGGTCTTCGTCGAGCAGGCTCAACGTCAGCGCGTCGCCCTTCCCCATCATGCCGAGGATGTTCTTCATCTTCGCGATATCCAGGCCCAGTTCTCCGGTTGTCGCCGAAAAGGAGCTGAACGCCGTGCTCCGGAGTTCCAGGGAGACCATGGCCACGTTTGCGGTATCGACGGCACGTGTCCGGATCAGGTCTTCGGCCGTGTGCAGGCGGCACTCCGTCACCAGTGCGGCGATCGCGTCTATGGATTCCCGAAATATATCTGCATCAATCGTTGCCTTTAACATTGTGACCCCTATTAAGCTCTCGTTGAAAGTATATAATCGCACTATTCATTATAGTGCTTTACGATATGCCTCAATCGTGCGCCGCATTGCAGGATGGGGAGCACCACGTACATAAGTACAGGATCAGGCAGGCCCTCCACGGCCATGTACACCCGCGGATGGTGTATACTATACATTCAAGGTTGAATGCATCAAATTGTATATGTGATCTCCTGATCACGGCTGATGACGAGCAACCGCCTGTCAGCCTCAAGCGGAGGAGAATCTCGCAATGGGCTCCCAATGGACAAAGGACAGCGTCTATAGAAAGGCGATGAAGGCAGGGTACCGGGCTCGGGCCGCCTACAAACTGCTGGAGATCCAGCAGAAGAACGGGATCATCAGGACCGATGACAACGTCGTCGACCTCGGGGCGGCGCCGGGCAGCTGGCTGCAGGTGCTCCGCGACCTGACCGACGGGAAGGTTATCGGTGTGGATCTCAACCCGATTGCGCCGATGGAAGGCGTCACCACCATCGTCGGGGACTTCACCGATCCGCTCGTCCAGGAACGCATCCGCGAGGAGGCCGGAGGAGTCGTCAACGTCGTCGTCTCCGACGCCTCACCGAAGCTCTCCGGCCAGAAGAGTTACGACCAGGCCCGGGCGATCGGGCTTGGCGAGGAAGCCCTGGCGTTTGCCTGCACGGTCTTGAAGCCCGGCGGCAACATGGTGATCAAGTCGTTCCAGGGTGAGCTCTTCGGGGAGCTCCTGGCCGAGGTGCGCAAGCACTTCTACTCCGTCCGGGGCTACCGGACGAAGGCGTCCCGGCGAGGAAGCGCCGAGACCTACATTATTGCAAAGAACTTCAAGGGAAACTGCGATGGTGCTGAAGGACCCCTATAACCGGACCGTAACCAACCTCCGGATAAGCCTGACCTCACGGTGCAACCTGCGGTGCATCTACTGCCACGCCGAGGGCGAGGTGAGCCCGAAGGAGCAGATGAGCGCCGAGGATATCGCCGAGCTGATGCAGGTGGGCGTGCGGTTCGGCATAAAGAACATAAAGTTCACCGGCGGGGAGCCCCTCCTCCGCCACGATCTTCTTGATATCATCCGTTCCGTGCCGCCGGGGATCGAGTCCTCCCTGACGACGAACGGGACGCTCCTTGCCCCGATGGCTGCGGCGCTCAAAGAAGCCGGGCTTGCCCGGGTGAACGTCAGCCTCGATACCCTCCGGCCCGAACGCTACAAGGCCATCGCGGGGAAAGATCTCCTCGCTAACGTCCTCGCGGGGATCGACGCCGCGATCGAGGTTGGCCTGACCCCGGTCAAGCTGAATATGGTGCTCCTTGAGGGCATCAACGAGGATGAGGTCGATGACTTCATGGCGTTTGTACGGAGCAAGAAGGACGTCATCCTGCAGGTCATCGAGCTGATGGAGTTCAACGAGTGCAAGTTCCACGGGGACGTGGACAGCGTCGAGCAGGAACTCAACGAGCGGGCGACCCGGGTTGTCACCCGCAGGATGCACCACCGGAGGAAGTACTGCCTCGACGGTGCCGAGGTCGAGGTGGTCCGGCCCCTCCACAATACGGAGTTCTGCGCATACTGCAACCGCCTGCGCGTGACTTCGGACGGAAAACTCAAGCCCTGCCTCCTCCGGAGCGACAACCTGGTCGATATCAGGGGCAAGCACGGCGCGGAACTCGAAGAGGCGTTCCGCGAGGCCGTCGGCAGGCGCAAGCCGTTCTTTACGTAGCGACGCGTGCCCCGAAGGGGCAGGCGGAGCTCGAGAAAACGCGAAGCGTTTTCGAGGGCGATGTTCAGCCCCGCAGGGCTGAACGGAGTTTGAGCGCCACCGAACGCAAAGGCGATGCCCGGCCCCGGCCCACCTCCCCTTTCCTCCTGTCACCCCGCCACCGGCCATCGCCCCGGGTAGGCACCCATCGTTTCGCACCTGCGATACTCCGGCCGTTCCGCCCATCGCGACTCGAAAATTGCTCCGCAATTTTCTCGTGCTCCGTTCGGCCGCGGTACGCGGCCGAACATCGCATACTGCACACAAGGAGTACTTTTTGTACCACGCTTTCCAATAGGAGAGTATGCTCGAAGTGAACGAATATGGCCGCGTCATGCAGAAACTGTATGGCAAATCGCTGATCCTGGAAAGCCCGAACGATTTCCATCCGGTCCTGTACTTCTACTTCACCGATGCCATCGCCCACATCGATTTTACCCTCGGCATCCTGGCCTACAACATCATGTCGCCCCGGAATATCATGAGCATGGAGTATATGCGGTGGCGCGTGGACCAGGAGAAGATCGGGGAACGGGCATACTTCCCCGACTTCGTCAACTGGCTCAAAGAGGAGCACCCGGAGAAGTTCGGTGAACTCCCGATGCTCTGGTCCGGGGTCTACGACCGCGACGATCCCGCCCAGTACCGGGCCTTCCGGATCGTGCTCAACCCCGACGACAAGCAGGCTATCCCACCCGAATACTTCTCGATGTTCATCGATGAGTTCTTCGACCCGAAGTTCATCAAGCAGCTCTACAAGACCTCATCGCTTGCCCGCCTCTTCGACGAGTATGCGGCGAAGAGGGCTGCATAAGGGGATCGCACATGGATGTCGCACGACTGACTTCATCGCTCATCCGGATCCGGAGCGAGAACCCGCCCGGGAAGACCAGTGACGTGGTCGCGTTCATAGCGGAGTTCCTCGACTCGATCGGGGTCAAGAGCCGCGTCGATGCGCATCCCGGCGGGCGGGAGAACCTCATCACAACCGAACCGGACCCCCTGCTCCTCCTCTGTGGCCACATCGATGTGGTCCCCTCCATCCCCGACGACTGGACGCACGACCCCCATAGCGGGGAGGTTGCCGGCGGCTACGTCTGGGGGAGAGGCGCCACCGACATGAAAGGGGGTTGCGCCGCCCTCCTTGCCGCGTACCGGGATATCGTCGAGAGCGGCGTGGAGCCGAAGGTGCAGTTCGCCTTCGTCTGCGATGAGGAGACCGGCGGGGAGCATGGCATCCGGTCGCTTCTTGCGCAGGATCTCATCAAACCCTGCGACTGCCTGATTGCCGAGCCGACACCGGCGATGAGCCCGGCAGTCGGCCAGAAAGGCCTCTACCGGGTCAACCTCTCATTCCGCGGCAGGCCCGGCCACAGCTCCCTCTATCCTCTTGTCGGGAAGAGCGCCGTCATGGCGGCGTTCGACCTCATCAGTTACCTGCGAGAAGTCCACGCGCACCCGTTCCCGCCCGGAAAAGACCTGCAACAACTTGTCGCACAGTCCGCCAGGGTCTTCTCCGGGACATTCGGGATCGAAGGCGGGGACGACATCCTCACGAGGGTGATGTTCAATCCCGGGCGGATCGAGGGCGGCGAGAAGGCGAATATCGTGGCGGAGCAGTGCCGGATGGAACTCGACGTCCGGGTGCCATGGGGCTGCTCCCTTGATGCCCTCCGGAGGGGGATCGCCGAACATGCCCCGGATGCCGTGATACAGGAGACGGATGTCGCCGAACCGACCCTGACGCCCCCGGATGCCCGGATCGTCCGGACGATCTGCGCCGAGGTGGAGCGGGTCTATGGTGCCCCGGCGATCCCCTTCCTCCAGTGGGCCGCAAGCGACGCGAAGTACCTCCGCGACAGGGGGTTCGATGTCGTTGAGTACGGGCCGGGAGAGATCCCGACGCTGCACGCGGTGGACGAGCGGGTCTCGATAGAGCAGCTCGAGAGAGCGGTGGACGTGTACCGGGGGGTCATCCGGGCGTATTCCGGGTGACCGGGGCTCCGGTTTCACGCTTCCCGGTCCGTGTCGCACCTGCAAAAGGCTGCTGAAATCCCTCGAAACCCTATTTTCCACAGTGACTTACCGTACCGGCAACAGGAACCGGGGTTCTCACCCCAAAAAAGGTTATGCACTCTTCTCACGGTACAGCGGTGCCAGGGCCATCCTCAGGTCAGGGTGTTTCAGCGAGACCCAGACCGCCCCGAACGCAATGAAAAGCAAAGCAAATTTGACCGTAAAGAAGATGAATGGAACAGAGAGGAACGGATTACCGTCTCCGATAAAGTAGCCGTCATTGATGTAAACCGACCGGTACAGGATGGGGAACTCAAGATACATCCAGACCTGGACTGCATAGAAGAGCGCTATCTCCCTGCAGGAACGGGCAAGGAATATGGCAAGGAACGGCGTGATCCAGAGGAGATACTGGGGACTGAAGACCTTATTGAGTATGACGAAAGCGAACGTGCTGAAGAAGAGGAACGCACAGAGGTATTCGGCGCTCGTATTCTTCATCGAGTAATAGTATCCGATGAGGAGGATCTCAGCGGCAGCCGTCAGAAAGAGCGATATCTGTGCAAAAAGCGAGAGCCCGAGGATGTTCTCGAGTATGAAATCGGCATAGTAGCAGAAACTGTGAGCCAAGGCGGTCCTGCCGGCATGTTCCGTATATGTTGCAAGGAACCCGGAACTGTTCATCACCGCAAACGGC
>DALN01000163.1:0-11915 GCA_002499455.1 Methanoculleus sp. UBA77
ACTCCACCAACAACGTCATGCAGAAGATGGACGAGTCCACACACATGACCAAGGAGAACCTGGACCGTACCGAAGATATGGCGGCGCTCGCGGAGGAGGTCAGCGCGTCGACGCAGGAAGTCGGGAGCGCATCCCATGAACTGGCAAACATGGCCGAACAGCTCGAGAAGGCCATGCGGCAGTTCAAGATGAACTAAGGGAGAGACGATGGCAGCATCCGTAGATGTGGTGGAGTTCCAGCTCGGGGAAGAACACTACGCACTGGATATCCAGATTGCACGGGAGATCGTGGAGATGATGCCGATCACTCCTCTCCCCCGTGCTCCACGGTACCTCGCGGGCATCATCAACCTGCGGGGCGAGATCACGAACATCATCGATCTAAGGGACCTGCTCGGCCTCCCTGGATCAGGAAGTCTCGAGAACCAGAAGATCGTCGTGCTGATGCCGGACGTCTCCGGCGGGTCGAACGTGGGCATCATCGTCGACGATGTTCACAGCGTCATCTCGGTCAGAAACGACCAGATCGAGCGCATCAACGACGGCATCACGTCCTCGATCAGCGCCTACGTCAAGGCGATCATCAAGATCGGAGACGAGGGCGATGACAAAGAGAAGACCCTCATCATCTGGCTCGATGTCCAGAAAGTGATCGGCGATCTTGGACACTACCAGAACACCTCCTAAACCAATACCCGGCGAGAGAAGAGATGGATGCATTTGCGTCGCTCCAGAGGAGCATCGAGAGACTGGTCAGGATCAAATGTTCGAATTACAAAGAGGACTACATCAAACGGCGTATCCTCTCGCGGATGCGCCTGACAAACACCGCAGACTTCGAGGCCTATCATAAGTACCTTCTCGCAAACCCCCAGGAGATCGACCTGCTCCGCAACGCTCTCACCATCAACGTCACCAAGTTCTTCCGGGACCCGGAGGTCTTTGAGGTGCTGCGGCGGGAAGTGCTGCCGGACCTCGCGACTCGCCGTAAATCGATCCGGATCTGGTGCGCGGGCTGCGCCACGGGCGAAGAACCGTACTCGATCGCCATCCTCGCCCACGAACTCATCGCGCTCCACCCGGATCTCAATGTAACGATCTACGCAACCGACATCGATACCGTGGCGCTGGAGAAAGCGAAAGCGGGCATTTACGATCGAAAAACACTCGAGAACGTGGACGAGCACCAGCTCCGCAAGCACTTCATCAGCCGCGACGACGGCACGTTCGAGGTCCGCCCTCATCTCAAGGAGATCATCAAGTTCCGGCAGCACGACCTGATGTCGGGCGTCCCCATCGCACGGTACCTCGATGCCGTCACCTGCCGCAACGTCACCATCTACTTCACCGAACGCCAGAAGAACGAACTGGCACGTCTCTTCCACGGGGCGCTCGCCGCTGACGGCTACTACATCATGGGCAAGACCGAGTACCTGGGAAGAGAGGTGGAGCACCTCTTTGCGTCGTACAACATCACACAGAAGATCTTCAGGAAGGCCGCGTAACGCAGCCCCTCTATCCTCATGCTACCAGCGGCGGCCGGAAGAACTTTCTTCTGCACCGGTCTCGTCGAACTTCGACATCCGGTGCATGAAGGCTTTCCGGGACTGGCAACGCTTCAACTCGGAGAAGAGCAGGAAGAAGTTTACGCCGACGACGATGATGATGAGCATGAGGCTGATCCAGAGCTGCCCGTCATTCTGCGTCGTGATGAAGGTCGCGACAAGGAGCACAACAAACGAGAGCAGATAAAAGATGACCCACGTGCGCACCTCGGTGACTTCCATGCTCTCATCAGGACGGTGGCATCGTCTTCCTATTAACGGTTCCGTTTTGCTGTACCAGGAATGGTGAGGTCCCCACAGAAAAAGAGGCTGCTAACTTGCCGTATGCCTCTCTCCGCCTCCGTAGACGAACGAATAGGGACTGAAATCCGAAGGTCTTTTACCTTATACGTCCCTTTACACCTGTGGACAAAGGGGACGTCTTCAGCATCCTTGCCGCCCTGATCCTTGTCTCCGCGGTAGCGGTGGCCGTCCAGATGCCTCCAGCGGAGACCGGGCCGGCAACCCCGGAGATCCCCACGCAGGCGAGCACTCCGACACCGGCCGTCACCGCTTCCCCCACCCCGGCATCCCCCGCGTTGCCCGAACCGTTCAGGATCTTCTATACGACCGGGATCTGGGACTACCCGCGCTACCACCTCCCCACGAACCTCACCACCTATGGGGGCTCCGACCCGCCATGGCCGGGGGCGACGGAGATCATCCAGTTCGCCTACATCGAGGAGGCAAAAGGCGGGATTACCAGTACGTTTTATGTGCCGTACAACGTCTGGAGGCTCAACTGCAGCGTAACCGCAACGGTGAGGCCCGAGGCGGCACGGTTCCGGATGGCGCTGGTCGAGCGGGAGAGCGGAGAGATCGTAGAAGGAGCAATGCTGCAGTATCCGGGCAGCATCATCAAAAACGTCGAGCGGGGGGGTAAGGACTTCTACCTCATCGTCAGTGTCGATGACGTGGATACATACCGCATCACCCTGGAGACGCTGCCCAACTACCTATGAGTTCAGCGGTTCTGAATTCAGATCTTCTCGACGGTGATCCTGACCCGGTCACCGGCCCGTATCCCGTGCCCCTTCGGGATATCGATGTTGAACCAGAGCACCTCCGGATTCTCATAACTCTTGTCCTGGGACATGAGGCAATCCTTGTGCTCGTTGATGGTAGCCACAAATTCGACGGGTGCTTCAAACTCCAGAATTTTCATGCCGTAGAGTACGGTGTTCCAGAATAAAAATTATGATGCACGGGGGGTAACACGCCATGTCGTGCTGTTCGAGTAACTCCAGCGCCTGATATCCAGCTCGTCGCAGATCTCGGAGAGGATGGCAAGGTTAATGCCGACCTCTTTTGGGGAAAGGCCCAGATCGGTTGCAATGTACTTCGATTTAAAGTATGATTTGCCTGCTTTTAGTCCGGATTTGAGATGGTACAGGATCTTTCGCTGGGTATCGCTATATCTTTCTTTAATACGGTCTTTTGTCGACATCCACTCGTTCCCTCGTGAGCAAGTGCTTTTTGTGCCGATCAATATTTATACCTACCTATTTGCACCCATGTAATCTAAAAACAAGTATACAAATCATTGTATATTACCCGGCACCACCGTGCCGATCGGTGCGAGGGGGAACATGATCTGCAGTCCCGGGTAGGGGTAGGGGTCCCGAGAGCGCGGTGCTCTCCCCACCATCCCGGGCCAGTCGGTAACACTACGCTCTTACCTCCGACCTCTCCGCATCACGACGAGGAGCCCGACTGCTGCAACGGCAGCAAGGGCGCCGATGAGCGAGAGAGGGGCCGCCGGCGTCGGGCTTGGAACGACTTCCGCCGCGCCGAGCGGCGTGAATGTCGGCATCTCGGCGGTGGAGGTCTCTGCCGGCACCTCGTCCGTTCCGGTCACAACGATGGATCCGGTCCCGTTAGCGGCCTCGGTCTCCGTCGTCTCGAAGGTTCCTTCACCGGTCACGTTGAGCGTCTCATTCTCGGTTGCGTTGAGGGGATCCTCATCCGGCGTGCCGGAGTTCTCCTCACCGGCCACATCGAAGGTCCCGGTGCTCATAACCCCGATCATGGTCTCCTCGGGAGTCTCTTCTGCCAGAGTCTCTTCGGTCTCTACCGGAGTCTCCTCCTCGGTCTCCTCAGGAGTCTCTTCCACCAGGGTCTCCTCGGCCTCTACCGGGGTCGCCTCCTCGGTCACAACCGGGGTCTCTTCCACCGTGGTCACGGCGGGTGTCGGGGGGAGAGTCCAGGTCATAGGTGACGCAGATGCGGCACTCTGGGCTGTTACCGGGGAGATAATGGTCGCTGCTGCCACAAGAAGCACAACCAGCAGTCCCCCCCATATCCATCGATATCCTGCCATGGAGGCTCCTGTTCGACATAAACCTATTTTTATATTTCGGTTGATGTAAAAATCACAGCACCGTGTAACCCCTCCTGTACCCACCCTGCCGGACTACGATACCGGAGATCACGGTCGAGCGGGGATCGTACTCTAGAGAAAGTGGAAGAGACAGTGTGATGGTATGGGATTGAGTGTCCGGCGTTGCGAGGATCGAGGGGGCCCACCGGAACCGTTGTAACACCCGCAAGAAGGGCGAGAAAGAGATGACGATCAGATTGGCGCTTCACCAATCTTCTTGATCAGGCTCTCGATCACGGTCTCGCGCATTCCTTCCACGAACTTGATGCTCCCGACGACAAGGTGGCCGCCACCGCTCACACCGCCACCGGAGATCTCGTTATGGAGTTCACGCACCATCCGGGGTATATTCATCATGACGCCGCGGGAACGCAGGACGGCAAAGTCCGGCCCGAACCCGATCGTCACGACAGGCTCACCCGGGTGGGCTTTGACCAGCCGGTCGTGCACCTCTCCGGAAGTCTTTCCGGGCGGCGGGAACGTGAACCGGTGGGCGAATATCTCCACATCGAGCATGAAGAGGTGAGCGCCGTTCGGCAGCATCCGGCTCTCCACGTGGGGCATGATGGCCTCGAGCTGCTCCGCGATCGCGTGGTTTGCCTCCTCGACCAGCAGGTTGACGAACCGCTTGTGACGGTCGGGGTTGCCGGAGAGGTTCAGGATGTCCTTGATGATCTCCCGTCCGTCGCTGAACCGGAGCCAGAACTGCTCGTAGTCGAGCGCGAGCGCGATATCCTTGCAGTCGTCCTCCGAGTACCCGGGTGCCGCCAGGGCAAGGTACTTCGCACGTTCCGGCGCTTCGCTCCGGTCTCCGACCCCTGCGATCGCCGGCAGGTGCTTGATCTGGTCCTCGACCGCCGGGTTGACCAGACGGGCAACCTCGGTGCCGAGCATCCCGGCCGTGATCCCGTAATCGCCGCCCACGTGATAGGGGTTGACGTGCCCGATCAGGTAGTCGTCCACGATCTCGTCGGGGTGGTGGTGGTCCACGACCATCACCGGGAGACCGAAGATCCGGGTCACCTTCAGCGACGGCATATCCTCCTCAGTGGACCCGTTGTCCATCAGGAGGATCATCGGCATCTTCTGCCCGTAGCGGACGTTGTCCTTGAGAGCAAAGTCAAGGTCCCGCGTGATGTCCTCGACCTCGTAGAACGGGGCCTTGGACGGCGACCGCTTGAAGAGGAAGTACTCGGCGTCGAAGTCTCCCCCGCTCTCCCGGATCAGCGCGGTCACCGCCTGCTCAACGGCAACAGCGGCGCATATGCCGTCCGCGTCGGCGTGGTGCCTGAGAATGATCGGCCGCGCCGTCAGGACCGCTTTGCGGATCTCCTTTGCCACCTGGCGCATCTGCGGCCGAAGGGCGGAGAGGACCTCGCTCTCGATGAGGAGCGGGATCTCCGGCGGCTCGGCTCGTGCATCCAGCGCCGCATCGATACGCCCCCTGACCCGGGCTACGTCTTCCGATTCCAGGACCGACATGGACCCGACCTCAATCTGGAGCTGGTTGTTGCGCTGCATCACCTCGCCCGTGAGGGCGACGATATCGCCGAGCTTCACCTCGGGGTAGGCGCGGACCCCCGCCTCGATGAACGCGGCCGCGTTCGCGGTGCCGGACTCATCCACGACCGTAAAGATCGTCGGCCCGGACGTCTGCTTGATCTGGGCCACCTCGGCCTCGACCAGGACCGTCCTGCCGATCTTCTTCCCGAGATCGGCGATGAGAACGCTCGTCGTCTTCTTGGTCACGTTCCGGGTCTGGTAGACGGTCGGCGTAACCTCCTCGAGGTCGATGTTGCCGTTGCTCCGGATCTGGATGACATGAACGATGATCGGGTCGCGCTCGGTGTGCTGCGCCTTCACGTTGCTCTTGTGGACAAGCCCCTTGACCCGGTCGTTTAACTGGACAAAGACGCCGAACGGCGCAAAACCCTGCACCCGCCCGAGGTACATCTTTCCTTCCTCCACCTCGTCGAGATCACAGTTCGCTCCGAGGCGGTAGACAATCGTATCTTCCGTATCTTCCATGGTAATTCTCCTGATCATTCTTCGGGTATCTCGGCGGTATACCCGGCAAGTTCGTAGAGCCGGCACTCACCGTCGCGCCTGCCCTTTGCTATGATGATGTCACCGCTCTCCAGCCGGACATCCTTCCCCGGCCGATAGACCCACCGGTCGCCGTGTTTGACGGCGAGCACGATCATCCCCGTCACCGTTGCAAGCGACATCTCCTTGAGCGTCCTGCCCACAAGCGGTGACCGGTCGGCCACGGGAATTCGCGTGATGATCTCGTCCGACTCCCGGACGATCTTCTTGAAGACCGGCGGGATCTCGATATCGCGCAGGAGAACGTCGACGATGGCGTGAGCCGAGTCGCTGATCGCCTGCGTGAACGAGGAGAAGTAAAGCAGACCCCTGAGATAGCGCACATCCTCGATCTTTCGTGCCGCTTCGAGGATCCAGAGGTCCAGGTCGTAACGCATGTCGTCGAGGGTCCGGTCGAGGGCGACCACCTCGTGCGCCACCTCCTTGTTGTTGAAGAGCAGGGAGGTGTATGCGAGTCCGACAGAGAGCTCCGAGATGTTCTTCATCTCGATGATGAGTTGCACCGCCCGGTCGAGGTCGTCGACCTCGCCGGTGTGCAGGGGCTCGCCTGCCGGCCGCTCGGCCATCCCCGCCATACGGGAGAGGATATCCGCTCCGGCCTCCGGGCCCCGTGCTATCAGGATATCCCCGCTCTCCACCCGGGTGGCCCTGTCGGGGTCGTAGATCCAGCCCTTGCCGCGCCGGATGGCGATCACCTGCATCCCGGTCGTGCTCTGGACCTTGAGGTCGCCGAGCGTGCGCCCGGCAACCTCGCTCCCCGGACCGACGATGATCCGGGTGACAAGCTCCTCGGCCTCGGGAAAGACGCGTTTGAGTTTTGCCGGGAACCGGATATCCTTCAGGATAAGGTTTGCCATATCCGAGGCCGAGTTCGCGATCCTCTCAGCGGCCTCAGCCACCTGGAGCATGCCGCTCATCGCCTCCGCCTCTTCGATCCTTCTCGCGGCAAGAACGCTCTGGATTCTCGCCTGGTAGACGAGCCTGTTCATTCGCTCTTCGAGATTGGTCACTTCAAGCGCTATCTCTTTGCTGTCGAAGAGGATCGCGGAGTAAGAGAGATCAACCATCAACTCAGAGACGTCCTTCATCTCGATGAGGACGTCTTTGAAACTGACCGGTTGATATTCGTGTTCCATCATGGGTCTGCTAACCGTTGTTCTCATGTTTTTTACTGCAACAGCAGGCCGATCATTGTCACGAGCGCAGCTGCCCCGATCAGGTCGATAAGGCTTGTGATGACGGGGATACCGAAGTTGTCGGGATCGAGACCGTACCGGAACGAAAGGCTCGCAGTGACGTAGGCAACAATGTTCACCAGCGTCATGACGGCCAGACCTGCTACAAGGCTGATGGCGACCAGCATCCCGAGACCGGGGCTGTTCAGTCCCATGAGCACCGCCGCGCCGTGCGCGATGAGCGCCAGCAGTGGAAGCAGTATCAACGTATAGAGATAGGAAATAATAAAATGATGCACCACGCCGCGCTCGGGGAGGAGCACGGGGCTGATCTCGCCGGTATGCATCCCCGTCGAGAGGCGCGAGCCGAGTATGCCGCCTATCGATCCAAGTCCACCCATGAACGGGGGTATCAGGATGAGAAAGACCGCGAAGGCCACCAGGCTGTCGAGGCTGACCGAGTAGGTCAGTCCGGCCAGCGTGCCGAGGACGCTGAGCGGGATGAGGAGGGAGAGGTTCTCGCGGACGATCGGCCCGACCCCCTCCGGTCGCCGCCGGGAGTAGATGAGGGCAGCGACGGCAACGGCGACCACGACTGCACCGAGCACCAGCCGCACCGGCGGGGGGAGGAGCATGATGAGCGTCGCGGAGAGGATGAGGATCGGGAGCGTGATGAGATCTCCTGAGGTGGTGA
Organism: Methanoculleus sp. UBA77; assembly: GCA_002499455.1. Lineage (GTDB taxonomy): Archaea > Halobacteriota > Methanomicrobia > Methanomicrobiales > Methanoculleaceae > Methanoculleus. The sequence continues at coordinate 7,960 of DALN01000163.1, forward strand.
CGGTCGGGGCGGCGATCATGTCGAGGTCGAGGCCGTAGCGGTAGCTGGCGAGAGCGACGACCAGGGTGATCCCCGTCACCAGAAGCCCCGCGACGACGCCGCTCGTGACCGAGATGAGCACGAGCTCGGTGAGGCCCACCACGGGATACCCGAAGATGTGACTCACCGCGTAGGCGAAGAGCCCGAGAACGAACGCCGTCAGGACGGTCACCACGAACGAGACGCGGATGTTGTCGCCGAGGACGGAGCCCTCCTCAAAATCGATGGAGAACTCTCCGAGGTGCATCGCCGAGGATAGACGGGATGCAAAGACTCCGGCGATGCTCCCCCGCATATGGATGACCGAGGGCAGGATCACCATCAGGCCCGGGATCAGCTCGAGAACTTCACGGACGGAGCCAAGGTAGATGCCAGTGATGCTCGAGACGACGGCGCTGATGAGCAGGGCGCCAAGGCCGGTCAGTATCAGGCGGCTCTGGCTGAATAGCCCCTGCTCCATCAATATCACCGTCCATTGCACTCATCCCCGGTACGGTATCTCCACAACCGCAAGATCGGCCGGGAGGATCACGTCTCCCTCATACTGTCGCTTTGCATCGCGTATATGGTTTGCTGTGGCGGTATATCGAGAGCTTATGTGAATCAGGGCAAGCATCCGTGCGTTTAAGACGGCGGCGGCTTCACCGGCCTCGCCGGCGGTGGAATGCAGGACCTCCCGGGCGCGGTCGCTCTCCTGGTCGTCGAACGTGGCGTCGTGGATCAGGAGGTCGGCATCCCGGAGCATCGCGGCAGTCTCGGGCAGGTGCTGGAGGGGCCGCGTGTCGCCGGTGTAGACGATCTTTCTGCCCGGGCGCGGCTCGCCCAGGACATCATCGGGCCGGACCTCGACCTCGGCGCCGTCGCGGACGATGCGGACCGTCTCCCCGCGCTGGAGCCGGCCGAAGAGCGGGCCCGGCGGGACACCGAGCGCAATTGCCCGTTCGCGGTTGAACCGGCCGGGCCGCTCGTCCTCCTCCATAATGTAGCCGAGGCCGGGGATGCCGTGGTGGGTTGCGAACGCCCGGACGGTGTAGCCGTTGAAGGGCACGACCGAACCGTGGCTGAGGGCATGAGCGGTGACCGTGAACCCCCGGGTGTGGCGGTTGATCCTCTGCACAAGGTCGACGAACTCCTCGACCCAGGACGGGCCGTAGATCGGGAGCGGCTCGGTCCGTCCCATGAACGCGAGCGTCTCGACGAGCCCGAAGATACCGAGGAAGTGGTCGGCGTGCCAGTGGGTGACGAAGACGGCGTTGACGGAAAACCCGGTCCGGGCACGCATCATCTGCTGCTGGGTGCCCTCCCCGCAGTCGAAGAGCAGGGTATCGGAGCCCCGCCGGATGAGGACACTGGAGGGGTTCCTCTGCGGCGACGGGAGCGCCCCGGCGGTCCCGAGAAAATGGACGTGAAGCGTCTCGCCGGCTATACGAACCACTTCCTGAATGCCGCAAGGCTCCGTTTTGCCTCCTCAAGCGATCGGCCCTCGATAACGACCCGGCCGGAGTAGTCGCGGGCGACGATCCGCCCGACCTTCTCCCAGTTGATCTTCCCGTCGCCGAGCGCCAGGTGCTCGTCCGACTGCCCGTGGTTGTCGTGAATATGGAGGTGGCTGATAGCGGGAACGTGCGCGAGGAACGCATCGACGAGGCCGTTGGTGTTCGCGTGCCCGAGATCGAGCGTGATCCCGATCCCGGCGATCCCCTCCGTGAGGCCGAGGAGTTCTTCGGGGTAGCGGCAGAGGAAGTCTTTGATGCTGATCATGTTCTCGACGCAGGCGAGGACGCCGTGGTCCTCGGCGTACTTCCCGATCTCGACGAGTGCGGTCTTCTGCATCTCCCAGACCTTCTCGGGAACGAGTTTTCCCACCGGAGATACGAACCCGGGGTGGACCGTCACCCGGTCGGTCAGTTCGGCCGCGTAGCGGATGCAGCAGCAGGTCTGGCGGATCGACTCGCGCCAGATGGGGTAGTTCAAGGAGGCGAGGTTCAGGTCGCTGTAGGGGGCGTGGACGGTCGCAAGAAGTCCCGTACTCGCGAGGTTCTCCTTGATGGCGGTGAGGTTGTCGGGGTTGTCCAGGCGGTACTTCCCGTCGGCGACGATCTCCCACCCGGCGTACCCGAGTTTCTCAAGCCCGAAGATCCAGTCGCGCGACTCCCAGACCTTCGACGATGAGGAGAAATACGGAGCAAGGCTCATGCGTTCCCCCCAAGACGGCGGAGGAGGTCTTTGACTTCCGCAGCGAACTCTTCAAGGCTCCCCTCGTTCACGATCCGGCAGTCGGCCTGCTCGAGCGCACGGCTGAGCCCCCAGCCGAGTTCCCGGTTGTCGCGGACCCGGAGTTCCTCCTCGGTGAGGGAGTCGTCCGACCGGCCCCGGTTCGCGAGCCTCGCGTAACGCGTCTCAAACGACGAGACGATCCCGATCAGCGTGAAGTCGGGGAAGTGTTCCCGGAACGTCGCTACCTCGTAGTCCCCCCTGATACCGTCCACCAGGACCACGGGGGCGGCGGCTGCCTCGATGGCCGGGACGGTGATCCGGGCAATGGCGTCCATGCCGAGGTCCGCGCGCAGTTTCCCCGCTATCGCGCCGCAGTTCGCATCCGTCGGCTCAAGTCCGGCCAGCCTCACCTGTTCCCGTATCGCGTCTCCCATGACCACGACCGGGATCCCGAGGTCCCGGGCGATCCTTGAGACCTCCCCCTTCCCGCTTGCCGGCATACCGACGATTCCAATGACCTTCATCAGGGTTTCTCCGTCTTATTATACTATCATATTCAGAACAGCAGGCCGTGCCGGTAGACCCGGACACCTGACACCGGTGATGCAGGTTGTGGCGGCCGCCACAGATATCTGCATAAAGGTGCGTTCCCGGGAATCTTATGCTTAACGTCACCGGGACGGTCTCTGCCCGGGGTCGTATACGACCTCGCCGTCCTCCCGTGTCCGTATACGGACGCTCCGCCCGATCGCTGCCGCTGCCGCCTCGAGTTCCCGCCGGGTCAGGGGCACGAACCCCCCGGCCACCCCCTGCTGGAGGACGAGGTCGAGTCCGCGGGTAGCCTCCGCGATGGAGGCCAGATCGCTCTCGCGGCCCCGGAAGAGCGTGACGACGATCTCGCAGGCACCGAGCCTCCCGTCGGCCTTCGCCCGCCTGCAGGCATCAAGCGACTGTTGCACCGCATCGACGGCTGCGAGGCCCAGGAGATCGTCGTAGTGCTCCCACGTGGTCTTGACGTCGAGCGCGATCATGTCGACGAGGTGCTTCTCAAGGAGGGCCTCGATCACCCGGGGGAAGATGCCGTTGGTGTGCAGACCGACAGAGAACCCCATCTCGCGGGCGGCGGCGGCGAGCTCGATGAGCGCCGGCCCCTGCAGGGTCGGCTCCCCGCCGGAGAAGACCACGGCGCCTGCAAGCATGCGGGAGCCCCGGATCATCGCGACGACCTCTTCCAGGGGACGGAGGTCCTCGCCGTCCAGGAGGGCTCGATTATGGCAGTAGAAACACCGGGCGGGGCATCCCCGGAGAAAGACGGTGCAGGCCGCCCGCCCCCGCCAGTCGACGGTGCTGATCGGGACAAAACCACCGAAATTGACGTACAGGCTCTTCATTGGTCAGTATACCGGTGCTCCCCCATCTCTTGTAAGCGTTGGCTTTCAGGTAAGAAACCGGATCTGAATAAGGGTAAATCAAGTTGACTTGAGGAGAGAACAAGCAAATTTTAGCCCCGATGTCAAAAACGAGCCTTTATCAACCCTTTCTCCCAAATATAACGTCATGGGTCTCATAGAAGACGCCCGGCGCGGCGTCATCACCGAGGAGATGCGGATCGTCGCAGCAGCAGAAGGCGTAACCGAAGACTTCGTCAGGCGCGGCGTGGCCGAGGGCCACATCGTCATCCCGGTCTCCCCCTACCGGAA
>DALN01000163.1:11955-12264 GCA_002499455.1 Methanoculleus sp. UBA77
ACGCTGATGGAGCTCTCCACCGGCGGCGACTTTGCGGAGATCCGGCGCCGGGTCGTCGAGGCGACCAGCCTCTCGGTCGGGTCGGTCCCGCTCTACCAGGCCTTCATCGAGGCTGCCCGGAAGCACGGGGCGGTCGTCCACATGGAGGAGGACGACCTCTTCCGGATCACGGCGGAGCAGGCGAAGCTCGGCACCAACTTCATGGCGATCCACACAGGGATCAACTACGAGACGATGAAGCGCCTGCAGAACCAGGGGCGGCACGGCGGGCTCGTCTCCCGGGGCGGGGCGTTCATGACCGCGTGGATG
>DALN01000087.1:0-38283 GCA_002499455.1 Methanoculleus sp. UBA77
TCGAGCAGCTTGAAGAGACCCTCGTAGTTGTCTGCAATCGTCACGAGGCATCCCGTACATCCGCTCAGGTGTAATTCACCTATCGAAATCTTATCTGCCACAGGCTTTTCCTCCTTTACAACTTCCACCTTTTCTTCTACAATCACATCAGAGGGCTTCACCGCGGGTTTCTCCTGCGGCACTGTTGCAGCAGGTTTTGCCTCCGGTTTCACCTCAGGCCTTCTGTGCGGTTTACTTCTCGCAGTCTTTACCTCGGGCTTTGCCTCAGGCTTCGCCTGCGGCTCTGTTGCAGCAGGCTTTGCCTCGGACTTCACCTCAGGCTTTGTCTGCGGCTGGCTTGCCGCTGGTTTCACCTCAGGTTTGCTCTCCGGTTTTGCCTCCGGACTCTCCGGCGGTTTCTCCGGACGTCGCCCAAAGATGCGTTCCTTGATGGTTGATAGCAGCCCCATATTCTACCCCAATTTCCTCCAGTACAATGCGCACTGTTTTGGGAATGGCCCTTTCAACCTCCTCAGTGAGCCCTAGTTCAAACTCATCGCTAGCGGCACGCTTCGGCTGGCACCCGATGATCGTGATATCAATGACGTCCTTTAATCGCTGTAGCGGCTCGGAAAGATCCCACGAATGGGCGTCCCGGTAGGTGCCCGGCGGCAGGTCTTCGGGCCGGAGTTTCGTCACATCACCGGGGTTTGCGCCGAAGTCGGCGATGTCGATGATGATCAGCTTCTTGACCGGCACCTCTGCATCTTCCATCAGCGTAAAGAGGAAGTGAGGGGCGCCAAGGCCGGCATCGATAACCTTGACGTTGTCGGGCAGTTGTAACTTCTGGAGTTCTTCGACGACTGCAGGGCCGAACCCGTCATCTCCGAAGAGGGGGTTGCCGCATCCTGCGATCACGATCTCACGGAATAGCATGCGTGTACGCTCACTGAATGAGTTTCTGGGCGACTAACCTCTTGTCTTCGTCGATCACCAGCATGTGCGTCGCACAGGAGACACAGGGGTCGTATGCACGCATGACGACTTCCGCGAGCCGCCAGGGTGCGCCGGTCAGCGCACGGCTGCAGGTGGGGAAGTTCCAGGTGGTCGGGACGAGCATCGAGAAGTACCGCACCCGGCCATCCTGGACACGGGCGAGGTGGACGTCGGTTCCACGGGGAGCTTCGTTTGCGGCCCATCCGAGGGATCCGTCACCCTGCGGGATCTCGTCTGCGAGGACCGATCCGGAGGTGTCGAGTGCATCGAGCGCATCGATGATGCCGTAGGCGGTCTCGGGGAACTCCATCTGGCGTGCGATCTGCAGGCCGATGGCGCCCTTCTCGTCGTAGTTCTTGAAGATAGCCTGACGAGCACGCGGTCCGACCTCGATCGGCTGGCCGTCGTAGAGCGGGACGCCGGTGCAGGCCTCCATCTGGGGCCAGGCCTTCTTGCCTACGGGGGTGGTGCCGCCGATCGGGTAGTTCGGGTCGGCCTCGCTGATCTCTACCTCACCCATGTACCAGTCCCAGGGGCGGACTTCAGTGAACCGCTCGGGGAACCACATGGGGGTCTCGTCAAGGCTCGAGCTGCCGTAGACCGGCGCAGTTGCCATGTAGCCCTGGTTGTGGTAGCCGAGGTCCTTCGGGATCGGGACTTCGACACCGCCGACTTCAGCCCAGTCGCGGTTCTGGTAGTTCCGGAAGACCGCGATCATGAACTCCATCTGCTGCTGCGAGAGGACACGGGCTTCCTTTGCGAGGTCGTAGATCTTTGCCTTGGCACGCGGGGTGATGTTCTTGTACATGCCGCCGACCCGGGGGTTGCTCGGGTGGATTGCCTCTCCGCCGACGATCTCGCCGATGGTCTGGCCGATCTCACGGAGCCGCTGGATCCGCAGAGCGACGCTCCTGACCGGTTCTTCCTTGGTGAAGGGGTTGACCTTCACGTCGGTCCCGGGGATATACATGTCCGGGAGGGAGAGGATGTTGTGAATGGCGTGGCTGTGCATCCTGTTGGCACACTGCAGGATGTAACGCAGCAACTTCGCATCCTCGGGAATCTCGCACCCGATGGAGGCTTCCATTGCCTCGGTTGCCGCCAGGGTGTGTGCAATCGGACAGATACCGCAGACGCGCGATGCGATCTTTGGAACCTGATCCATCGTCTTGCCGATGGCGAGCTTCTCGACACCCCTCACCGGGGTGATGCTGAGCCAGTCTCCACGCTCGACGATGCCTTCATCGTTGACCTTCAGAACGAGCTTTGAGTGGCCTTCATGTCTCGTTGTTGGGGAAATCTCTACAACTTTCGACAACTATATCGCCTCATTCCGATATTTTGGTGTTCTGAACACTGTACTTGTGTTACCACACAAATTTGTACTGGAAACGTACGCGAGTACGTCAAAGAGGATTATGACGAAAACAGAGTTTATATCTTTCGATTCAGAACATTTCCGGATATTACTATATGTGAAATAAGTAACACTGGTTGTTAAAATATATTTACTGTTTATAAAAATGATGAAATATTATTGATTTTATAAGTTTCCTTCATCCATCTCGCCGACCAGTTCGGCTATTGTCGCTTTCCGCTCTGCGTAGGCGTTGTGCTGGTGAATACTCTCCTCGTTCGTCTGCTTTATGGTAACCACGGAATCTCCGGGGAGATCCCGGAACTGCGCGATCACCTTGCGTGCCATCTCGCGGACACAGTCTTCAACGAACCGCGGGTTCTTGTGGGCTTCCATCACCACATAACTCTCGTCGCCGCGCTTGAGGAGCTCGTAGATCCGCGCACTCATGGAATCCTTGAGGATCTTGATGATCTTCTCGAGGCTGATGTGCTGGTCGTCGTCGATCTCGATGCAGAGGAAACCCCGGCCGCGCTGGTTGTGGGTGGCCATCGGGACCTCGTCGAAGAACGCGGCGATCTTGTCTTCTTCCACGCCGAGGCTCTCGAGGACATGCAGGGCATGGTCCTTCATGATGTTCTGGGCGCAGGGGCAGGCGGTCATCCCGGTCACTTCGGCGCCGATGCTCTTTCGGATGATCGGGCTCCCGTCGTTCCTCTGGGCCACCGCGCTCGCGTGGACGTTCACGACCTCATGGCAGCTCGTCTCGCTGACCGGGGTCTCCCGCCGGACCATGAACTTGCTCCGCATCCGGACCTCGGTCCGCTCGGCATACTCGTGCCGGTCGAGGAGTTTCCTCGCCACCGCGCTGCAGAGTTCCTCGATCTCCGTAACTTCTCCATCGATGGCCTGCTGCAGCACGTCATCAATCACCTCGAAGTTCCGGGAGAGGTTTGCACCTTTGAGGCTTCCCGGCAGGTCGACGAAGACGTCGAAGTTGGAGATGAAGATAACCGGCCGCTTACCGGGCCGGGCGACTTCAACGAGTTTCTGGACGTTCTTCACACCCACCCTGGTCAGGTTGATACGGACCTCCGGCAGGCTGGACTGGACATCTGGCAGTTCCATCGCAAATCCTCAATCGTGTATGGGAGTAAGGTTTCTCCTCATCAACCTTAAAATAACCCTCACTGCACCACAGGCTTCCCTGATATAATGTTTATCTGGTTTGCGGCCCAATCGGGTGTGAGAACATATGGTGCAGAAATTTTACGAGTCCGATGCGGATCCCCGCGTTCTGGAGGGCCGGACCATCGCCGTCATCGGCTATGGCTCCCAGGGCCGCGGGCAGGCGCTGAACCTGCGTGATTCGGGCTGCCAGGTCGTCATCGGCCTGCGGCCCGGCAACAGCTGGCAGAGAGCATCCGAAGACGGTTTTGAAGTGTATCCCGTGGCGGAAGCAGTCCGGCGTGCCGATATCGTTCAGATCCTCCTCCCCGACGAGAACCAGGGCGCTATCTATCGCACCGAGATCGGCCCCAATCTCAAGGAGAACGCCTGTCTGATGTTCTCTCACGGATTCAACATCCATTACGGCCAGATCGTCCCCCCGCCCACCGTCGACGTGGTCATGGTCGCCCCGAAGGGTCCCGGCCACATGGTCCGGCGGACCTACGAGGAGGGGAAGGGCGTCCCGGCCCTCATCGCCGTCCACCAGGACGCCACGGGCGGGGCGCACGCGATCGCGCTCGCCTATGCCCGCGGGATCGGCGCGACCCGCGCGGTGGTGCTGGAGACGACGTTTGCAGAGGAGACCGAGACCGACCTCTTCGGCGAGCAGGCGGTCCTCTGCGGCGGGATAACCTCGCTCATCAAGGCCGGGTTCGAGACCCTGGTGGATGCGGGGTATGCGCCCGAGATGGCGTACCTTGAGGTCCTGCACGAGACGAAGCTCATCGTCGACCTGATCTACGAGGGCGGGTTCACGAAGATGCGCGACTCGATCAGCAATACCGCCCAGTACGGCGACCTGACGCGGGGGCCGCGCGTCATCGGGCCGGAGACCTACGTTGCGATGCAGGAGATCCTCGAGGAGATCCAGGACGGCAGGTTTGCCCGGGAGTGGATGCTTGAGAACATGGTGAACCGCCCGGTCTTCAATGCGCTGACGAGAGCGGACGAGGAGCACCTGATCGAAGAGGTCGGGAAGGAACTCCGCTCGTTCATGCCGCAGTTCCGGAAATAATCTCTCATTTTTGGCCGACGGCCGGCCCGCTCTCCTGCAAACCGGGTGACGCCTGTTTGAGCGTCTCGTCCGTGGCACTTCGCGTTCTTCGCGGCTTCAGATGGTACGACCTCACGCGAAGGCGCGAAGCCGCGAAGACCTACGTGGAGACTGCCGGCGGCCATACGGCTTCATGCAGGCGATGCGGGGGCGGTCCTGGAGAACCGCCTTGCACGGCTCCACCCGACACCCGTTTATATCAATCTGCCGTACCCTCCGGTATGGCTGTCTGCATCATCTACCACTCGGAGACCGGCAACACCCGGGCCGTCGCCGAGCGGCTCGCCGCGGTGGTCGGCGCCGATCTCGTCGCGGTACGGGATCTTGCGGGTTACTCGAAGGTGGGGATGTATCTCAAAGGCGCTCCCCGTGCGATGCGGGAGGAGCGCGCGGTTATCGAGCCCGCCGCGATCGACGTCTCCGGCTACGACACCGTCGTCGTCGGGACCCCTGTCTGGGCGAGGAGCCCGACGCCTGCGGTGAATGCGGCGATTGAGGCCCTCTCGGGCATCGAGGGGAAGGCCGCGGTCGTCTTCTGCACGTCGGGCGGGATGCCGGGGAACACTCTCGAGAGGATGAAGGCGATGCTTGCCGGCCGGGGGGCCGACGTCTGGGGCGCGGTCGGGTTCTCGGTACGGGACGTGCGGCAGGGGGCGGCGGTGGACGCCCTGGCCGATCTCGTCCGGCAGTCCGAAAAAGCGAAGACCGTTCAGTAACGCATCAGTCAGGTCGCGGCCGGGTGTCGTTCGCAGCATGGCAGGGTCCTGTGCCAGCAGCATACGATCCGACTCCGGGCCGCCCACCCACATAAGCGTGCGCGCGGGCGGGGAGTGTGAGGGAACCACTTTTTGACGTCGCGCGACCAATACTGGGGTATGACCCCATCGTACGAAGACCTTCTGAAGAAGGCCTATACCAATATCACGGAACCGACGGAGTTTGAGGATCGGTTCACCGTTCCTCCGGCCCGCGTCTTCATCGAGGGGAAGACCACGGTTCTTGAGAACTTCGCCGAGATTGCGGGCACTCTCCGGCGGGACCAGGACCACCTGATGAAGCACCTCCTCGGCGAGCTCGGCACCGCCGGCAAGATCGAGGGGACGCGGGCGGTCTTCTCCGGGAAGTTTGAGCAGGAGCAGATCAACACGATCATCAAGGGCTACGTCGAGGACTATGTCATCTGTTCCGAGTGCGGAAAGCCCGATACCCGGCTCGTCAAGAGCGAGCGGGTCCTGACGCTCCGGTGCGATGCCTGCGGCGGCCACCGGCCGGTCAGGAAGCGGAAGGCGACCGCGGACGCGTCTGCAGGGGCCAAGCCGGTCGAGGGCGCGATCATGGACGTCACCCCGCAGTTCCTCTCCAAGCGCGGCGACGGCGTGGTGAAGATCGACCGCTACACGATGTATGTCGCGAACGCAAAACCGGGTCAGACGGTGAAGATCAAGATCACCCGGATCGCCGGGACGATCATCTTCACCGAGCGCGTGGATTAACCGGGGCCAAACGCCTCACTATTTTTGACTCCGAGATCGAGCACTGCGGTCTCGTACAACTTGGAGCGGAGTCAGCAGCACCCAAACGCCGAATTTCGCGGCTCACGCCTAACGGTGCTCATGCTCCGGACGTGCCGTCCGTCGCACTTCGTGTGAGACTGTATTGTTATCTACTTCCGTTAGCTCGCGCGAAGGCGCGAAGAACGCGAAGTTCGGTAAATGGGCGTGCAACTCCCTTCGCACCTGATGGTGCTCAAACTCCTTCCCCGAAACCCTTCGGGTCTCTCAAACTCCGGTTCTATGGAACCGTCGTACCCTCCGGGGAAGTCGCTCTTCGCGGCTTCGCGTTCTTCGCGTGAGATCGTACCATCGCTCATAAATCGTCATCTCATGTGAAATGCGAGTGAAGCGAGTTTGAGCACTGGAGGTGCAAGGGAAGTCGACAGTTTGACTTTCTGAGGACTGTCTCAAACATTTTAGAGAAGGGCTGGCTAATCCTTCCGGATCTCCACCCACAACCCTTCTTCTTCCTCGCGGATACGGCTGTGGGCGACGCCGCTTGCCGCAAGTTCCACGCGAAGCGTATCGGGCGTCGCCCCCCCGCTCCGCCGGGCGACGTCGCTGTCCCAGTCCGGGTTCCGCCGCCGCATCTCGGAAAAGATCTCCTCCCGGATCGCCGGGGTCCCGAAACTCCCGCCGACGAACGCAACGCCGCCGGGCCGGAGGACACGCTCGATCTCGCGGAATGCCCGTGCCCGGTCTTCCCAGAAGTAGATGGAGCCGCGGCTGACGGCGAGCGAGACTGAGCCGTCGCGAAGCGGCATGCAGTGGACGTCGCCGATGACCGGGATCACCCGGTCGCAGGCTGTCTCCCGGGCTATCCGGGCCATCTCCGGGTCGGTATCGAGAGCGATAACAGAAAGGCTGCTCTTCTCCGCGAGCGCGACCGAGAGGAGGCCGGGCCCGCTCCCGATATCGAGCGCGAACCCCTCCCGCACCCCGGACCACGCGAGCGTCTGCTCGGCGATGACGGGGTAGATGGGGGCAAAGACCTCCCGGGCTATCCGGGCAAAGCCTTCGGCGCTCCTCTTCATGACCGTTTATGCAGTCTCGAGGTTCTTCATCTGCTGGAGGAGTTCCCCGGCTACAGCGGAGAGCCTCTTTGCCGCGTCGGTGATTGCAAGGAGAGGTGCCCGGCCGTTGACGGTCGTGACGACCAGTTCGGGGTCGGTGAACTTGAACGCCTGCCGGTGCTGCGCCACGTCCACGTCGGGGTCGTTCAGGAGCTCGGCGGCGAGCGCGTTGATGTAGGTGTTGCCTTCGCCTTCAAAGAGGATCCGGGCCTTATCGTCAGTCAACTCCAGGAGTTTGAGTTTCATGGCCATACGCACCTAAGTTTTGGTTCCGGGAGGAGTATATAAGTATGGGTGAGCCCCTCACCAGCAGAACGTCTCCATGTCGTAGCCGGCGTGGGGCATCCCCGGCGGGACCATGTGGCTCATATGGACGCACCGGTAGTCCCGTGCCCCGACGTCGTGGGCGAACCGGACGGCCTCGGCGTAGTTCATGTGCTTTGTGATGGAGTAGCCTTCCGGCGCGATGGCGTCGACGAAGAGGAGGTCGATATCGGTCTTCTGGAGGAGGTCGCGGCTCGCCGCCGGGATATCCTCCCGCGTGTCGGCGGTGTAGGCGACGGTGACGTCGTCGTGCTCGAGGAGGAGGCCGCAGGTGTAGACCGGGGGGTGGTTCACCTCGAAGAACCGGAAGGTGATCCCGAAGAGGTCGAAGGGCTCGTGGACCGGGACCGGGTGCTTCTCAAAGGAGAGGAAGTGGAGGAACCCGGCGCAGTAGTCCATCACCGGCGGCGGCGCGTAGGCCGGCGGAATCTTCTGCACCCGGTAGAACTCCCCGAACCCGAGGAAGTGGTCGTAGTGGCCGTGCGACCAGATGACCGCGTCGATATGGGGCGAGCAGGCCCGGAGGAGCTGCTGCCGGAGGTCCGGCGAGGACTCTATAAGGATGTGCTTCCCCTCGTTCTCGATGAGGAGGGAGGTCCGGAGCCTCGACCTCCCCGCGGCCGCCATCGCCCGGCAGTTCTCGCAGTCGCACCCGATCTTCGGTGTCCCGATGGCGTCCCCTGTCCCGAGCAGCGTTATCTGCATGCTATCAGTATCCGGTGCCGCGGATGATGTTGCGCTCCTCGACCCGGAGGAGACCCTGCTCGATATCCGCCGCATCGAGGTGGCGCCGGCCCTCCATCAGCGCCGAGATGACCGCCTCTTTCATCATCATCCGGAGATCGGAGCCGGAAAACCCATCCGTTCTCTCGGCAAGGTCTGCAAAGTCGCAGTTGCACTCGATTGAAGCCGCGATCTTCTCGAGGATCGCCCTGCGCATATCCCTGTCGGGGAGCGGGAACTCGACGACCTCATCAAAGCGCCGCCAGGCCGCCTCGTCGAGGATGCGGGGGTGGTTTGTCGCTCCGATCAGGAGGACGCCGTTTTTGACGAAGCTGATCTGGTCGATGTTCTTCAAGAGCATATTCACCGCGCGCTTCATCGCGCCGTGGTCGTCGCTCACCCGGGTCTTCGCGACGAAGTCGAACTCGTCGATGAAGAGGATGCAGGGGGCGAGTTTCTTTGCGAGGTCGAAGATCCGGTCGATGTTCTTCGAAGTCTCGCCGAGGTACTGGGACGTGACCATCGCGAGCCGGACCTCGAGCACCGGCATGTGGAGCGTCCGGGACATCGCGAGCGCGAGCGACGTCTTCCCGGTGCCGGGCGGGCCGACGAAGAGGAGCCGGCCAAACTCGTAGATCCCGCGCTGCTTCAGGAACTCCCGGTGTTCGAGGGCGACGCCGATCTTTCTGATGATCTCCTCCTGCCGCGGGGTGCAGACCAGTTTATCGATCGAGAACTCGACCTCGTCGGGGGCGCTGATGATGATCAGGTCGCGGGCCTCCCGCATCTCCTCGCTCTCGGCGATGATCCGGGAGACCTTCGCCTCCATGTACTCCTTCGTATCCTCAAATCGGGGGTTTCTGGCCCTGACATCCTGGTACCGGACGTCGACGCCATCCTTCCCTTCATAATAGTATGCGAGGACGGGGTTCTTCTGAACCCTCTCCGCCCCGCCCTTCTTGAGGAACCACCCCGCCGCCGCGTCGAGCGAGGGAAGGCTCAGGCGCTGCCCGAACTCGTCGTAGCCGACGAACGGGTTTTGGCGGATCGTCTGGCATGCGGCGTCCGGGGTGTCGAACACCTTCTTTATCGTCCCCTCGCTCACGATGAGGGGACGCTTCACCTCGGTGTTCCCGCCGCTTCCGGCGCCGAAGAACTCCCGGCAGCGCGGATGGAGGTCGTTGATGCCGAGTGCTTCGTTCCGGTTGAAGATCTCCGCGGTGAGCAGGAGTTCCATGATGCCGAGGACGTCACGTGTACCAGTGTCGCCGGTCATATTATGAACTGACATATGGGTGCGCGCCATCAATAAGCGTAGCTCACCGGGTGGTGACCTCGCACCCCTCTTCCGTGACGATCAGGGTGTGCTCCGCCTGAGAGACGAACGATCCCGGCACGTCGTGCAGCACCGGGAAGGCGTGGAGGATTCCGTTCCGTACAAGGGTGGATAGGCCGATATCGACCTTGTCGCCGGGTACCCAGCGGCGTGAGAACGGGAGGCCGCGCCGGGGCCGCGCCGTCTCGAGGATCCGTTTTGCCGACGGCAGGCGGGCCGGACGTGCCGCGATCTGCTGGTAGATCTCCACGCGCGCCGCCTCGCTGACCCTGCCCGACCCCGTCGTCGCGAAGGGTTCGATCGCAAAGACCATCCCCTCCTCGATGACGGCCCCGCCGGCCATGGCAATGTTCGGGATAGTGGGCCGTGTGTGTTGTTTGTAGCGGTCGAGGCCGTGCCCGGTGAGGTTTCCGACGGGCTTGTAGCCGTGCTCCTCGATCGCCGCCTGGATGGCCGCGCCGAGTTCCCCGGCGGCGACCCCGGGCCGGACGAGGGCGATCGCCGCCTCGAGGGCTGCGCGGGAGGCCTCGACGAGTGCGCCGTGGTCGCCGAGATCGACGGTCATCGCGGTATCGGCGATGTAGCCGTCGACCGCCACGCCGAGGTCGACCTTGATGAGGTCCCCGCGGGCAAAGATTCGCTCGTCGCCGGGCATGGCGGTATCGTGGGCCGCGGCCTCGTTGAAGGAGACGTTGAGCGGGAAGGCAAGGAGCGCCCCCTCCTCCGTCACCATCGCTTCTGTCGCCTCGACCATCTCAAGGAGGCCCGTCCCCTCCTTCACGAGCCCCGCGCCGTGGCGGAGCACCCTTCGTGCCAGCGCCCCTGCTTCGCGGTAGGCGTCGTAGACTGCATCATCCATGATCATAGCGTGAGCTCCTCACTGTATTGGGTGAACCGGTCAAAGCCCTCCTCCGTCACCGCGCCCATGTCCTCCAGGCGGATGCCGCCGATGCCGGGGTAGTAGAGCCCGGGCTCGATGGTGACGACGTTTCCGGCGGCGAGCACCCCGCCCTGGGGGCCGAGCGACGGCTCCTCGTGCACCTCGAGCCCGACACCGTGGCCGAGGCTGTGGGTGAACCCGCGCGTATCGCTCTCGTAGCCGCGGTCGCGGAAGAACTCGACGACGGCGCGGTAGAGGTCGGCGCCGACGGCCCCGGCGCGGACCTGTGATGCCGCGAGGGTCTTGGCGTCCCGGACGGCCTCATACATCTCCCGGATCTCGGGGGTCGGTTCGCCCTTCACGACCGTCCGGGTCATGTCGGCGTGGTAGCCGGTCCGTTCTTCCTGCGGGAAGATATCGATGACGATCGGCTCGTCCGCGAGGAGCGGCCCGAACCCCTCGTTGTGCGGGAGGGCGGTATCGGGGCCGCAGGAGACGATGGTGTCGATTCCCCGGCAGCCGTGGGCGAGGAGGACGGTGTGCATCTCGCCGCGGACAATCTCGGAGGTGAGGGGCTCGCCCTCGCGGTAGAGGATGCCCCCCTTCGGGACCGATGCGCGGATGAGGGCGAGCCCCCGCTCGAGCGCCATCTCGGCGGTCCGCTGGATCGAGCGGATGCGGTCGAGTTCGTCGGGGGTCTTGACCGCCCGCATCCCCTCGACGGCCCCTTGGGTGTCGACGATGACCGGGTGGAACGTCTCGAGTTCGCGGGCGAGGGCGAGCGGGAAGGTTGCGGGGACAAGGACGGGGCCGCCGGCGAGGTCCGCGATCATGTGGGCGGTCGCCCGCCAACGCGTCTCCCCGGCCTTGATGTACTCGAGGTAGCCGGCGTCGGCGCGGGTGACGACCGCGGCGATCGATTCCCGGACCGCCCGCTCGTGCTCCATCTGGGAGACGACGATCATCCCGCACTCGCCGGGCTTTGCTACGTAGGCCACGGGATCGGTGGTGCGGAACCGGGTGAGGTAGCGCACGTTGGCGTCTACGGACGACCCGTATGCCGCATATGCTGCTGCTCCGGCTTCCCGGATGGCAGATTCCAGTCCGTTCATTCTATCAACTCTCGTTGAGACCACAAGTACTTTTACCACCACGTTCAAGTATGAATAATGGATGAGGCAACCAAACGGGTCTTCAAGGCTAAGTTCGCCATGCTGACGGTCATGCTGAACGTCATCGTCCTCTGTTTCGCCATGGGTGTCTTTGTCCTCCTCCGGTTCGGGCCCGAAGGAACCCCCGGCCTTGCCATCGGCGTTCTCCTCCTCGCCGTCGGGGCGGTCTTTGCGTTCTCGTTCCGGAAGCAGTATGCCCAGACGAAGGTCTGGCTGCACGAACAACCATAATGTGCGTGGATTCCCGGGGCATCCATGCGGACGGATGATATGCTCGCCAAACTCAGATCGGAGATCGAACTCGTCTCGAGGCACCTCGAGGTGATCCGGGCGGTCGTGGAGCACCAGCCCATCGGCATCATGAAGCTCTCCGAGGTCCTCGACCTCCCCTACCACCGGGTCCGCTACTCGCTGCGGATCCTCGAGCAGGAAGGCTACATCCGGGCCTCGCCGGCGGGCGCGGTGGCGACCCCGCTCGCCTCCGACCTTCTTTCGGGTCTGGGGGGTGAGGTCGATGACCTGATCGCGCTCCTGCAGGCCATCAAGCAGGAGAACTCCCGTAATCTTTAATACGGTGCAGACGAGACATTATAGAGCACTTACTACGGTGCCGCCATAACTCAGTTGGTAGAGTGGCTGGCTGTTAACCAGCATGTCACAGGTTCGAGTCCTGTTGGCGGCGTTTCCTTTCCGGTTTTCGGTTTTTCCTGACGTTCTTTTGTTGTTCCAGTTGGTTTAAAAGCCATATTCCGTTTCGATGATACTATAGGGCTTCCCGATCAGTCGGCGTTGTTCATTCCAGGACAAAATCTAAAACCGGGCGGCAAAAAAGCACACATCGCCGGCAACACGTCACATTGCCGTTTATTCCGGGTCGGGCATCGATGCGCTGCTCTGCATCTCTCTCCACAATCTCTGCCGTTCAGTACATTCGGCGGCCGGGAGGCGGGCGTTCTTCGCTAACATTGTTTCCAGGGCGGTATGGGCGGACGCAGGGCTGAGGATGCCATGCTCAACCATCATATCCATGACCCAGAGGGTGCCGTGACACTCTGTTGCCTGCTTCTCAGCCAGCGCCCGCAGCCTTCCGTCGCCGGTAACCAGCAGGCAGCGGTGATGCCTCGCAAGGACAAATGCAAAGAGGTCCTGGGTCGATAATTTGCGATTCTGAGGCGCGAGGTCCGCTACCTGCTGCACGAGCCTGCCGGGAAGCTCCTCGACACGGATGCCCGATCTCAGGACCACATCGGAAGGGGGGTTGGTATGTTCTGCCAGCACGACATCCGGCGTAAGAAATTCAAACGGCAGGTCGGCGATATCTTTGAGGATACCGCCGTTGTGAAGGTCGATGATCACGCTGGCATCAATCACACATCTCAATCGGGAACCCCCCGTGCCGCTCCTCCTCGGTCTGGCAGAAATCAGGAATGCTCTTTCCAAGAAGCTCCGATGCACGGGACGCGGAGATCACATCCTCCGCATACGCCCTCATGATGAGGCGCTTCATCCTCCTTGGCTCTTCGGGAGGGATCTGGTCTCCCGGCTCGCAACTGCGCCACCCCATCGTATCGAAGTGATCGAATATCCTGTGGTACTCTCTCTCCGGGATGATGCCGAGATCCTTTGCCCGATGAACCCATGCCTGGATGCTCATCCCATACTGATGTTTCAACAGGTGCAACTCAAAGAGATCCAGTCTCTGCCGGCTCGCCCCTAACTCCGCCCTGGCTACCTCTTCCGGGACAAGGAACGCTCCGGCAAACCGGTGTGCAACTCTCTCCTTATCAAGATCCTGCGAGGGCTCAACCATCAGATGGCCCAGCTCGTGGGCGATACTGAACCTCTGCCGGTCTCCCGGAACCCCTTCCCGGATGATGATGACCGGCGTTGTATCATCATACCAGAACGCGAGTGCATCGAAAGAAGCCGGAGCGGAGATCGCTCCCACTTTTATTCCCTTCTCTTCAAGAAGATCGGTAAGGCTCTCGATTGGGTGGTTCCCAAGCCCCCATTCCTGGCGCAACTTTACGGCGACCTGCTCAACTTCCCGGATATCGCTGACCCGTATGGGATACCCGAGGGGGATGGAGGATCGGTCCTGTTGCTCGAGATCGAACAGGTCTTCAACTTCGAGATATCGTTCAAGCCACTCTCGCGTCTTTTCCTTCACTATTCCCTCTTCTTTCTCATTCATGTGTGCCGAACGGAATGCCGGCACCGTCAGATGTATGGGATACGTATCAGGGCGCATCAGATACTCGACTCTCACGCCCAGCGCGGAACTTAATTTGAGGAGGACCCCAGAACTGGGAACCATCGCTCCTCTCTCGTACTTGGAGATCGCAGTGGCGGTAACTCCAGCCCTGCTGGCGAGTTCCCTCTGACTGAAACCATTCATCGTCCGGGCCATCTTCAGCCTCTCTCCGATGGTCACCTCATTCACCTCGCTTTCAGGTTTACAAAACACCGGTTGTTTTGCAGATATGTAAACTTTGCGTAATGGATGGAAAAACTGCCTGCTGCCTCGGGCAGCATGGACGTGACATATAACGGAAATAATGCGTTCTCGATCGGCTGAGGTCTTGTAAACCAGGACGGTTTGTCACCTGCATCTTCCATAATCCCGGGAGGATGTTCGCAACGACCAATTCTTACGAGGCGATCCGGAAGCTTTCTGTTCTCCCTTTCGAGAAACCTCTTTGTGGGGTCAAATTCTGGTGGAGACAAAAGCGCCAAAAAGCAGGCATCTGATCCCGATCCGCACTACGTAACCCGTCAATCGCGAAAGAGTTATCACCCCTCCCCCCAGCATTCCCCGCATGGCGGTCGACTCGTTTCGCATCGATATCCCCGAACCGGTCCTCGACGACCTCCGCGAACGCCTCGCCCACACCCGCTTCCCGGACGAGGTCGAGGGCACGGGCTGGGACTACGGCACGAACCTGGGCTATATGGAAGAGCTCGTCGACTACTGGCTGAACCGGTTCGACTGGCGAGCCCGTGAGGAGGAACTGAACAGGTTCTCTCACTTCCGCACCGATATCGACGGCATCGGCATCCACTTCATCCACGAGCGGGCCAGGGGGCCGGACCCGCTCCCGCTCATCCTGACGCACGGGTGGCCAGACTCCTTTTACCGCTACCTCAACCTGATCCCGATGCTGACTGACCCGGCCCGGTTCGGCGGCGATCCGGCCGACTCGTTCGACGTGATCGTCCCGTCGATGCCCGGCTACGGGTTCTCCGACCGCCCGCACGAGCGGGGCATGACCTCGGAGCGGATCGCCGGCCTCTGGGCACGGTTGATGACCGACGTCCTCGGCTACGAGCGGTTCGCCGCAGGGGGCGGGGATATCGGGAGCGGGATCTCCCAGCTCCTGGCGCTCAGGCACCCCGATCGGGTCGTCGGCCTGCACCTCACCGATCCCGGCTTCTTCTCCCTCGACGCCGGCATCCCCGACCTCTCGGAGAACGAGCGGAAGTACCTCGCTGCCATCCAGGAGTTGTGGATGCAGGAGGGCGCCTACAGCATGGTGCAGTCGACGAAGCCACAGACGCTCGCCTGCGGCCTCGCCGACTCTCCTGCGGGTCTTGCCGCCTGGATCGTCGAGAAGTTCCGGTCATGGAGCGACTGCGGCGGCGATATCGAGCGGCGTTTCAGCAAGGACGAACTGCTCACGAACATCATGATCTACTGGGCGACGGAGACGATCGCATCGTCGGTCCGGCTCTACTACGAGAACGTGCACACCCTGCCGTTAGACTTCCTGAACGAGCACATCGACGTCCCGGTGGGGATGGCCGTCTTCCCGAAAGACTTCATCCCGCCTCCCCGCGAATGGGTGGAGCGGAGGCTGAACGTCGAGCGCTGGACGGAGATGCCGCGGGGCGGCCACTTCACTGCGATGGAGGAGCCGGAACTGCTGGCGGAGGAGATCCGGGCGTTCTTCCGTCCGTTGAGGACGGAGCACCGGAAGGCCCTGGAGGTGTCGGGATGACGGTGCGGCCGTTTGCCATCAATGTCCCGGAGGAGACGCTCGACGACCTCCGCTCCCGCCTCGCCCGCACCCGCTTCCCGGACGCGGTCAGGGGTGCGGGCTGGGACTACGGCACGGATCCCGACTACATGCGGGAACTGGTCGATCACTGGCTGAACCGGTTCGACTGGCGGGCCCGCGAAGCCGAGTTGAACCGATTCCGCCACTACACCGCTGATATCGATGGCAGGGAGATCCGGTTCATCCACGAACGTGGGAGAGGCCCGGACCCGATGCCGCTCATCCTCTTCCACGGCTGGCCGGACTCGATCTGCCGGTACCTCAAACTGATCCCGATGCTGACCGATCCCGCCCGGTTCGGCGGCGATCCGGCTGACTCGTTCGACGTCGTCGTCCCCTCGCTGATCGGCGATCCCGGCATGTCGCGATCGGACACTGAGCGGCCGCTCGCAACGATCGCGGAGCTGGCGCATCGGCTGATGACCGAAGACCTCGGCTACCGCCGCTACGGCGCCGGCGGCGGGGACGGGGGGAGCCCGCTCTCGCAGATCCTCGGCGTCCGCCACCCGGATTCGATCATCGGCCTCCACCTCACCGACATCGGCTTTGCCATATTGATGGCGGACTTCCCGGACCTCTCCGCTGCGGAGCGGGAGTACCTCGCGAGATCGCAGGCGTGGGGTCTCTCCGAAGGCGCGTATGCGGTGCTCCAGGGCACGAAACCGCAGACGCTCGCCTACGGGCTCGCCGACTCTCCCGCCGGCTACGCCGCCTGGATCATCGAGAAGTTCCGCACCTGGAGCGACTGCGACGGCGACCTGGAGACGGTCTATACGAAGGACGAACTGCTGACGAACGTCATGCTCTACTGGACGGGTGGCCCTTCGGTCAGGGCTGTCAGTTACCGCGAGGAGTGGGTCTCCCCCTCGCTTGCGCCAGATCAGCGGGTCGACGTCCCGGTGGGACTCGCCCTCCCCCCGAAGGATATCGACCCCCTTCCGCCCCGGGAGTATGCGGAGCGCAACTTAAAGGATATCCGGCGGTGGACGGTGCTCGAGCGTGGCGGCCACTTCGCGCCGATGGAGGTCCCGGATCTGATGGCCCGGGAGATCCGGGCGTTCTTCCGCCCGCTCCGGGATCTCCCGGCGTCTGCCTGACGGGCATGGGGGTTCAGCGCCGGCGGGCGTACCGGAGCCTCCGCTCTTCAGCGCTCGCACACCCTCATCGAAAAGTCTTGTTCGTCCGGCAGGGTTACTTAGCCCAGGGGGACCGACCCGATACCAGGAGCCTCTCCGACCCGCGCCCCTGCGTCTCTGTTGCCGCCCGGCACTCGGCGCTACAGAAAGGCACGCCTTCGCGCGTGTTTCGCTCTTCCACCAGGAATGCGCGCCCGCAGTGTCCGCAATAAACCGTCTCAGGCATATGACCTCACCTCGAGGTAGAGAGGGTATGCCTGACGATAAACTTTTCTAGACACCTCAGAAGACTGCTTTTAGGGATCCGGTCTCAGACGTTCTCCTGATGGGCCCGGAGACGGCGCCGTGAGGGTTGGCTGAACTGCAGCAGCCGGATCCGGCGGAGCCATCCCGCCACCGGCACGAAACCAAACCTTCCTAACCCCGGGGACCAAATTCCATTCATCGACGGGGATGGTTGAGGTGCCGAGGCTGGTACTGATCGACGTGGAGACCGGGACCCGGGTCCGGCACCGGATCCGGAGCATAAAGCCAGGCCTTAAAGCAGCAGGAGTGGTACGAGACGGTGCTCGGGCGGCGCGTCCGGATCGAGAAGGTGTTTGAGCGGTAGCGCTGCTCCGGGCGGGAAAGACTGATACTCCCGACCGGCGCACCTGATACCATGCGCGGAGAGGCGACGGAACCGGTCTCGATCAGGGAGGCTATTGCGGCCGCGGAGGTCTCTCGCCGGGAGCGAAAGAAGTACCCGGCAATAGCCGCAGGGCTCTCGCTCGTCTTCAACGGCCTCGGCCAGGCCTACAACGGGCAGTTCGTACGGGGCGTTCTGGTGCTGCTCGGGAGCCTCCTCGGTCTCTTTCTCCTGATCGTGCCGGGCGTGGCGGTCTGGCTCTGGGGCGTCTACGATGCCTACCGGACGGCGAAGGGAATGAACGAGGGCCTCGTCCCCTACCGGGAGACGAGCCCGCTCATGATCGTCGCGTTCGTGGTCGTCTGGGCGGTGACGATCTTCCTGCTCTCGGCGGCGTCGGCGATGCTGCTCGTCATGCTGGGGCAGCAGGGGATGGTGTAGGCAGTGCGACGAAAGGAGAAAGAGATCGCCGACCCGGCGCTGCTCGCCGCGGTCCTTCGTGAGGCGTTCGTCTGCCGGCTCGGCCTTGCAGATGGGGACCGGCCTTACGTGGTGCCGGTGAACTTCGTCTACTCCGGCGGATGCCTCTACCTGCACTCTGCATGCGAGGGAAGGAAGATCGATATCCTGAAGCGGAACAACCGGGTCTGCTTCGAGGCCGAGGCCGGCGTGGAACTCGTGCGGAGCGAGAGGGCGTGTGATTTCGGGGCCCGGTACGTCTCCGTCATCGGCACCGGCACCGCGTCGTTTGTAGCGGACCTCGCGGAGAAGAGCCGGGTCTTCGACCTCTTCATGGCGAAGTACGCCGGAGGCGGAGAGTGGTCCTACCCAGGGGCGGCGCTCCGTGCGGTGGCCGTGATCCGCGTCGACGTCGAGACGCTGACCGGGAAAGCGTCCGGCTATACCGGAGCGGAGGTTCGCCGGCTGCTTGCCGGGGACGCGGAGGGTTCGTGAACCGGAGATGGGGTCCGGCCTGTTCCTCCTCGATGATTCCGGCACGAGTCTCTCCCCTCCGTCGCACCGTGCAGCGCCTCAATAGACTCCCGGACACCCGTTCTTCAGACTTGTTAGCACAATAAGAAACATTCATATTACCCGATCGACAACAGAAAACCCATGTTGAGCATCCCGGCAAACCGCCTCTTCTGCATCGCCCTCCTGCTCCTGGTCGTTCCGGCAGCCGCAACCGGCGCACCGGTCACCCGGACGCTCTCCACGGCCGAGCCCGGGGCCGGCGAGGTCTTCACCGTCTCGCTCTCGATCGACGGGGTGGCCCTCGGCGCGGTGGTCGAGACCCTGCCCCCCGGCTACACCTTCGTCGGGACCGACCACCCCGAAGACCGGGTCCTCGTCAGGGGGCAGCAGGCCGGGTTTGCCGTGATGAACGATACCCGGATCACCTACTCTGTCCGGGCCCCCGTCTCCGGGAGCGGGGCAGCAATCACCGGAACGTGGGAGGACTTCCTCTCCGGTGCCGAAGGCGTCGTCGCGGCGGACGGCATCGAGACGGCGGCGGAGAGCGGCGGGGCGGACTCCGCCCACCCGGCGGCACAGGCAGCCGCCTCACCGTTTGCGGTCCTCGCGGCGGTTGCCGGTCTCCTCATCGCTGCGGGCCGGGGTGGTCGGCGATGAGGCTCTGGCCCCTTCTTGCCCTCGTCCTCCTGCTGATTGCCGCCGTCCCGGTCTCGGCGGCGGAGGGTATCCCCGGCGATGCCGACGGCGACGGGGTGCTCACCCGTGCCGAGTATACGTCGGCGGTGCTCGCCTACATCGATGCGGCCTCGATGGGCGGGACCGGGGGGATCGACCGGACCGATATCCAGGACGCCGCCTGGGTCTACACCCACTGGGACGGCCGGCCGTGCGAGATCACCGACTCGACCGGGAGGACGGTGACGCTCTACCGCCCCCTGCGCCGGGTGGTGACCTTCACCGGCGAGGCTCTCGAGACCCTGCGCTCGGTCGGGTTTGACATGGACAGGGTCGTCGCCGTCGACAAATACAGCCACGAGAAGAAGACCTTCTTCCCGGAGTGCCGGGATAAGGCCAACGTCGGGTCGATCTGGTCTCCCGACATGGAGCAGGTCCTCTCTGTCCGGCCGGACGCCGTCATCCTCTACGCGACGATCAGCACCGCGGCGTGCGACGATATCCAGAGACGGCTCGAGGCGAGCAGCCCCGGCATCCGGGTCCTCCGGTTCGACTGCTTCAAGCCCGCCACCTACGCGGGCGAGATCCGGGCGATCGCCGCGATCGCCGGCCGTGAGGAGCGGGGCGAAGCGTTCGCGTCCTTCTACGAGTCGACGATGGACCGGATCCGCGACGGCACGGCCGGTATCCCGGACGATGAGAAGACCCGGGTCTACTTCGAGTACTGGTTCGACTACACGACCGTTGCCGCCAGTGCCGGCTACAACGAGAAGACCGAACTCGCCGGAGGGCTGAACCCCTTCGCCACCGGGACCGCCGAGTACCCCGTCGTCGACCCCGAGGCGATCCTGGTCGCGGACCCGGAGGTCGTCGTCAAACTGGCCGGGCAGGGCCTGGCCGTCGGGGGGTATGCCGGGCACGACATCGCGGCGCTCGATGCCATCCGGGCGGGCATGCTCGACCGGCCCGGCTGGTCGAGGATCTCCGCGGTGAAGGACGACCGCGTCCACGTCATCCACTCCGACATCCTCGGCGGCGCCCAGCACTTCATCGGGACGGCCTACCTCGCGAAGTGGTTCTATCCCGACCTGTTCGCCGACCTCGACCCGCATGCCGTCCACCAGCGCTACCTCAGCGAGTTCCAGGGGATCGACTTCGACCTCGCGTCCCGGGGAACGTTCGTCTACCCGTGACCGGTGCAGCGATGGAACAGAACGTCGTCATCCAGGAGGGATATAGCCGGCTGAAGAAGACCCGGGCCCTCTTCATCGGCGGCCTCCTCGCTGCCCTCGTCATCCTCATCGGCTTCGCGGTCACGCTCGGCTCGGCCGATTTCACCGTGGGCGAGTCCTACCTCGCGATCCTTGCCGGGCTCTTCCCCGGCACCTTCACCGCCCCGGAGATGGCCGGGATCATCGTCTGGGACTACCGGCTCCACCGGGTGCTCTTTGCAGTCTGTGCCGGGTTCGGGCTCGCGGTGGCGGGCTCCGTCATGCAGGGGATCCTCCGAAACCCGCTCGCGAGCCCGTTCACCCTCGGGATCGCGTCCGCGGCCACCACCGGCGCCTCGATCGCGATCGTCCTCGGCGCCGGGGTCGTCGGCGGGGACCTCCTCGTCATCGGCAATGCCTTCCTCTTCGCCCTGCTTGCCGCGCTTGCCATCTACGGGATGGCCCGCTACCGGGGGATCGGGTCCGAGACGATGGTCCTTGCCGGCATCGCCGTCATGTACCTCTTCTCGGCGGTGACGTCGCTCCTCCAGTACGTCGGCAGCGCCGAACAGCTCCGGGCGGTGGTCTTCTGGACGTTCGGCTCGGTCGACAAGTCCACCTGGCCCAAACTCGGCATCGTCAGCCTCGTCCTCGCCTGCACCGTCCCCTACCTCCTTTACCGCGCCTGGGACCTCAACGCCCTCGCTGAGGGAGACGAGGTGGCGGCCGGTCTCGGGGTGCCCGTGGAGCGCTCGATGATCCTCTTCATGATGATCGCCTCCCTGATCACCGCGGTGATCATCTGCTTCACCGGAACGATCGGGTTCATCGGGCTCGTCGCCCCCCACATCGCCCGGATGGCCATCGGCGGGGACTTCCGCACGCTCCTCCCCGCCTCCGGCCTCGTGGGGGCGCTCCTCCTTCTTGCCGCCGACAGCATCGCCCGGAGTGTCCTTGCGCCGCAGATCCTCCCCGTCGGTATCGTGACTGCGTTCCTCGGCGTCCCATTCTTCATCTACCTCTTTCTCCGGCGGAGGAATGCCTGATGCCGGCGCGGCTCGTTGTCGACGGCCTCTCGTTTGCCTACCGCGACCGGGAGGTGCTCAGGGGGGTCACGTTTGAGGTCGCCGCCGGCGAAGTCCTCGGCCTCGTCGGGCCGAACGGGTGCGGGAAGACGACCCTCATCCGGTGCGTCGACGGCATGCTCACCCCCCGCGGGGGGAGAGTGCTCCTCTCCGGCCGTGAGGTCCGCACGATGCACCGCCGCGAGGTCGCCCGGGCGATGGCCTACGTGCCGCAGTCGGTGGGGAACCAGACATCGTCGACGGTCTTTGAGACGGTCCTGATGGGGCGACGCCCCTACCTGAACTGGACGGTGAGCCCGGAGGACGAAGAGAAGGTGGCCGAAGCGCTCGACCTCCTCGACCTCCGGGACCTCGCGCTCCGGCAGGTCGGCGAACTCTCCGGCGGAGAGCGCCAGCGGGTGATGATCGCCCGGGCGGTCGTGCAGGAGACCGGGGTGATCCTCCTCGACGAACCGACGAGCAACCTGGACGTCTGCCACCAGATGGCGGTGATGGAGGTCCTCTCCGGGCTTGCCGAGGAGCGGGGGATTGCCGTCGTGCTCGCGCTCCACGACCTGAATCTCGCCGCGACCTACTGCCACCGCCTCCTCGTCATGAAGGCGGGGTCGGTCTACGGCTACGGGGCGCCGGCGGAGGTCCTCAACGAGGAGATGCTTGAGCGCGTCTACGGTATCCAGGCTGTCATCAAACGGGATCTCGCGGCCCCCTACGTGGTCCCGGTCCGGTCGGGAAGGCTGCAGGGAGGGGCGTAAGGGCCCCCTCATCCCCTGAGAATAGCCGGCGCTTCTTTTGATTTGACCGGGTGCAGCTCTCTGTAGCCGGGATCGCTCCAGGGAAGACTGGGTTTCATGAGGACGGCGACCCCGATGCCGGGGCAGACAGGGCTCCCCGCACGGTATCCCCGACGACGGGGAGGCAGGCCAGGAGCCTGCCGAAAAAAAGGTGGTTGCGCCCGGGCTGCCCGTTGTTCCGGGTTATCTTTGCCGGGGCCGCGTCTCGACGGTCTCCGTCCTCACCACTTCGGTCGGCGGGGGCTCCTCCCGCTTCATGGCCTCGGCCTCCTCCCGTGTCGGGGGTATTATGGCCCCCGCAGACTGGATCAGGCTGTAGTCCGCCTCTCTCGGCCAGTTGTCCTCGTCGAACCCCCGCTCATCATCCAGCCGCTGCTTGTCGATGTTCACCACGAAGTTGTCGTCTCCGGCCCGGTAGATCACGGCCTCGGGCGGGATGGCGAACCGCTTTGCGCCGAGTCCGAGCGCGCCCCCGTGCTTGAGCACCAGGTACTTCACCCGGCCCTCGGGGAAGGAGATCCGCATATCCGAGACCTCTCCGAGATCGTCCCCCTGGGGATTGATCACGTTCTTGCCCAGAATGTCGTCGGCCGACATGAACCACTCTTCACCGGCCGTTCGCGTCCTGCGCTCTAAGATTACCTCCGATCGTTCCTGCACCTTCATCATCTCCAGCGCCCCCGCATCCGGGAGACAGCCTCCCGAAGCGGGGATGCACTGAGTGCCGGGAGTCCTTAAAATGGTTTTGCACCGGACGGTGACGGGACCCCCGCCACCTCCGGTATTCTGACCCAGAATATGCTCCATTCTATAATATCCTGTGTCATCCGGCTTCTTTTTACAAGAATGTCTCGCGGAATAGTCCCGATGTAAATAGATGCAGTTATGTACTGCATGCGTCAATCCCCTCTCCATGGAGTCTACAGTCAGACTCAACCTCACCAGGATTCTGGAGGCGACGGGGGAGTTGCAGCATTTCCTTGACCTGGGGGCTGCACGGCTACGGGCTGCGGGGCCGCTGCCGCAGGATGCCTCCGAGGCGTTGATCTTCTCGATGGCTGACGAGCTTGAGGATTATCTCCGGGCGATGCGTGCCCGGCAGGGGACCGCCGGTATCGGCGACCTCCGCGCGTGGACCCGGGCCTGGATCGCCGAGCAGGAGGCGGCACTCATGGAGGTACCGCTCGAAGGGGGGGATCGCGGGTAGATCTACCGGGCGTGAGGAGGATCGGCCACCGGATCCGGCGGGGACCCCCTCGCCGGACCCCATCATTTATCACCACCCGCGCCAATGCGGCCCCGATGCCTCACTTCGACCTCTTCTTCAAGACCGAGGAGTTGCGGCGGCGGCTGGAACCCCATCTCCGGATCATCCCGCCGTTCTTTCAGTTCACCGTCCGGACCGGGACGCCGGAGGTCCGCTACTTCGACCAGAAGGACCCNNCTCGGGGGCGGGATGCAGAACCGCGCGAGCATCCGGGTCACGCGGGAGGATACAGACGATGAAGCGATCATCCTCCGCATCTGGCACGAGATCCTGCACGCGATCGGGCAGCCTGCGGACGATATGGCCAGGCGGGCGGGCGAGTGGCAGAGTATGTCCGATCGGTTGGTCTGGGCGGCATGGCAGTCGCTCTCCCGGCCGACGGACGTGCCGTTCTGGCACCGGAAGTTCTACGCGTGGCTGACGGAGCGGGCTGCCGCCGGGGCGGGAGGGAGGTAGGGTCCGAAATGTTATGCATACCGCGCCCCCGGATGCGCCTCGCCTTCTGGGGGCTCTAACGGTGCAACAGAGGATATTCTGGTCGGAAAACGCCCCGGATGGAGATCCGGCCCATCTCAATCTTCGAAAAATTTAACATCAGAAATGAACAAGCGTTACTATGGAGAAGCACGCTATTTTACTCCTGGTAATCTTCGGCCTGGTATTGATGACCCCCGGCTGCATGCAGAGCGAACCTGAACTCACTACGTCGACGTCGGAAGGCAACGATGTCGTAGAACAGGGGAACTACACCTCGAACGAGACACTCGTCGCCTTCGTCGAGAGCGCGGTTGCCTATGTACAGGAACATGGCAAAGAGAAGGCTCTTGCCGAATTCAGCAACCCGAACGGCTCGTTTGTCCGGGGCGAGCTCTATATCTACGCGTATGACTTCAACGGCACCACCCTCGCCCACCCGGTCAACCCGGAGAAGATCGGTGTGAACCGCCTGAACGAGACCGAGGCGGGTGTGGGGGCGTTCCTCCGGCAGGTGAACGATGAGATCAGGAACGGGGAGAGTTTCCACCGGATCGCGTATGTCAACCCCGCGCGCAACAGGACGGTTGAATCGAAACTGGCGTACACCGTGCAGATGGACGAGAACTGGTGGCTGGGGTCCGGGATCTACACAGGACCCCTCGACCTGCCTGCGGCGGCCCTCGCCGGTTATCCGGAGATGATCGGGACCTGGAGAGCTGACGACGGAGCCATATACTTCCTGAACGATACGATCGAGAAGATTCCCGCCAGCAAGAACACGTGGGTGATCACCGCGCAGGATGACCGGGCCATCAGCGGGTTCAAAGTGTTCTCCCTGCCGGACGGAACGGTGGAGAACCAGACGTTGGTAGGCATATTCAACCCGGACGGAGAGACCATATCGTTCATTGACCAGCCGGGAGGATGGGCGACGGGATCCCTTGCCGATCCGGATACCCTCTTCATCGCCTGGACGAACCCGGGCACTGATGCGGCAACGGTGGCGGGGTTCCTGACCCTGCACCGGGACAATACCGCATAATACCCTTTTTTGCCGATACGCTCCTGTACGGCGGGCCCTCCCTCTGGCCGTCCGGGCCCACTGGGGAGGGTTGCAGCGGGGTCCCGGCTCTGCACAGGCAGTCTGTTCGCGGTATCAAGAAAAGTCTCCGTTCTGACCTCCAGATCCCCATAATGCCTTACTCCGCCTGGGTTTTCCGTGTATTTCCCGCGACCGACGCCGGCACATTTCGAAATCCTCAAACCACGAGAGGAAAATCTATACTGGTTTCCGGATGACCATTGAGATCCTGATTATCCTGCTGTACCTCGCAGCGATGCTTGCCATCGGCTTTATCGTCCAGCGCCGGGGCGGCGTCGAGACCTCGAAGGGGTACCTGGTCGCCAACAGAAACGTCGGTCCCCTTCTCATCGGCGGAACGCTCTTTGCCACGTTCTGGGGCGGCGGCACCCTGCTCGGGGGTGCCGGCGCGGCCTACGGCGGCCACATGCTCGCGACCATCGCAGACCCCTGGGCATCAGGCGTCACGCTCGTGCTGATGGCGGCCTTCTTCGTGGTCATCCTGCGAAGGATGAAGATCGCGTCCCTCGGCGAGATGTACTACCTGCGCTACGGGACGCGGGGCGCGCTGATCGCCTCCCTCCTCTCCCTCCCCACGCTCCTCTTCTGGACGTCGGTGCAGATCCTCGCCATCGGCAAGATCCTCAACGTCCTCATCGGCCTTCCCGGCGTCGAGAGCGCCGTTCTCGCGGGACTGATCGTGATCATCTACACCTACCTCGGCGGTATGCTCGCCGTCATCATCACCGACAACATCCAGATGGTGCTGATCCTCCTCGGCCTTGCGCTCCTCATACCGACAGGGATCGCGTACGTCGGCGGGATGGATGTCGTCATGGAGAACACCCCGACGGACTTCTGGTCGCTCCTCCCAAGCGACGCCTCCCCGAGCGGGATCGGGTGGACCTTCACCGGCATCATGGCCTGGTTCGCCGCGTGGTGCGGGATGGGCCTCGGCAGCCTCGCGTCGCTCGACATCTCGCAACGGGTCTTCTGCGCCCGCGACGACCTGACCGCGAAACAGGGCCTCCTCCTCGGTGCCGGGCTGTACTGGGTCGCCGGCCTCGGTCCGATCTTCCTTGGGCTGCTCGGGATCGTGATGGTCAGCACCGGCATGATCGACGGCGCCGTCCTCGCCGAAGACCCCGAACTGATCGTCCCCTTCCTTGCAAAGACCCTGCTCTCGCCCTGGATGATGGCCATCTTCGTCGGTTCCCTGATGGCGGCGATCATGTCGACGGCGAGTTCGGCGATCTTCGCGTCGGCCGCCGTGATCTCGACGACGATCATCCACGGGGCGGTCTCCGACCACATCAGGGACGATAAGGCTGTGCTCCGGTTCACCCGCGCTCTCGTCGTAGTCATCGGGCTCTTCAGCATCGGGATCAGTTTCGTTGCCCCCGGCCTCTACGACCTGATGATCTTCGGGTTCACCCTGCTCTTCGCCTGCCTCTTCTGGGCGCTCGTCTGCGGCCTCTTCTGGAAGCGGGCGAACGCGCCGGGGGCCATCGCCTCGATGCTTGGCGGCCTCCTCACGACGGTCGCGGGCGTCGTCGTCCTCTCGGTCCAGCAGGGTGCGCCGACCCTCGTCCCGCCGGACAACGAGTGGACGGTCTTCTTCACCTTCGTCCCGACGCTTGTTGCCGGCATCGCGATGTACGTCGTTGCCATGCTGACGCAGGAGACGCACCCCCCGGTCCCGCTGAAGGATACGGACGGGGCCGTCCTCAAGTGGCCGGACCTCGAGACCGGGACCGGCGGGGCGGTGACGGAGAAGGGGTATCCTGTGGCCCGGGCGGCGGCGGCGTCCGGCGAGGAGGAGTGAGGGATCCCTCCGGCCTCGCTCCGGAACCTGGTCCTGACCGATCCCCATTCCCCTGAGAAGTTCCGGGTGAACGGCGTCCTCTTCAACATCCCGGAGTTCTACGAGGCATTCCCGGAGATCGGGCCCGGCGATCCGCTCTACAGAGCCCCCGGGAAGAGGCCGGTCATCTGGTAAAGAAACCCTTTTTTTATGAATGATGCCGGAGCAATGATGATCGATGAAACTGCCGTACGGGAACCTGTTCGGGAGGGATAGTGTGGCAGAGAACCCGGCGATCTCGCCGGAAGAGTTCTCGCAGAGACTTGCCCACTCCCGGGCCGGGGCGGAGAAGATCCTCAAGACGGCAGAGGACGACCTCGCGACCCTGAAGGGGGTGAAGTGGAGTCTTCGTTACACGTCGCCCATCCTCGGAGCGGCGCTCCTGCTCAACCTGGGGCTTTTACTCGCATACACAGGGGAGTACTACCTCTACTGGATCATGGCGTCCTTCATATTCCTGATGATCAATCCCTTCCTCCTCCTGCTCCCGACCGATACGGGCGACCTGAAGTCGTATGTCCGGTATTTCAGCGATCTCAGGAGTCGCGAGAGAAAGCGTCTCGAGGAGATCATATCGTGGGAGAGCCTTGAGAAGAGCGCCGCCGTCCCTGCCGAGGCGTTGGAGGCGGCTAGAAGGCTCACCCGGCAGAGGAACTCCCTCTATGAACTCGGCTGGAACCTGTTCTTCATCAACTGCCAGCCGCTCGCCCCGGGTTTTCTCGTGCTCTTCTCGCTCTCCTCGGTCTTTGCACTTGCAGGCTGGCTCGTAAACGGTGAGTTCGCGTCGTACTCCGCCGTGATCGTCGTCATCCAGTCCGCCGCAATCATCGTCTTCTACGTCGCGATCGTGTATGTGCAGCCGTATTCGCGCGGTTTTTTTGCGGGGATACTCGGCATGCAGTCCCGGCTCAAAGAGCGGTATAACGAGGCCTGGACCCAGGGGCTGAAGTACGCGCTCACCGCTGCCGTCGTGATAACCGTTGCCGGCATCATCTCCATCGCGGCGATCGTTCTTCCCGGGGTGACGTACAACAGTTTCATCTCCGCCGAGGCCGATATCGAGTTCGGGGCCGGTATGTTTGGCCTCATCTTTCTGACGCAGATGATCGTCGTGCGGCATCTCCAGGGAGGTTACAGCCGCACGCTCGTCCGCTCCCTCTTATCGTCCAGGATCGAGACGATCCGCGGGGAGGTGCTCCCGGCCGTCGCGGATCTCGCTTCGATGTCGCTCCACGACGGTGTGACCCCCCGGATGGCGGAGGACCTCGAGAAGATAACCCTCGATCTCGCCCGGTACCGGGCGCTCAAGATCGACTACGCGTCGCTCTTCGGCTATTTCCCCGTCTGTATGGTGACGCCGGATATCGGTGTCATAATGCGTGTTGCCGAGGCGGTGGACGGCGGACCCGGAAAGGCCCGGCCAGGCGAGGCGGCGGCGTAACCCCCCGGCCCGGCGGAGCAGGTAGCCGGTCTCAGGGAACCGGGATCTCCGGTGGGCGTTCCGCAAACGCCTTTGCCTCGTCCGGGGTGAACGCGTACTCGAGCTGGTGCGGGTCCCCTCCCGGGCGGGTGCGCATCCCGATCCCCCGGAAGAGGAGGCGCCCCTCGTCCGTCGGGAGTGCAACGACCCCCTGGCCCCCGGCGGCGGCGATCCTCGAGACCTCCTGCATCAACCGCTTCCCGTAGCCGCGCCTCTTCTGGATCACCCCTATGCGGGAGACGTAGATGTTCTCTTCATCCCCGTGCCGCGTGCAGAACGAGAGAGCGCCGAGCAACCTCCCGTCCGGGGATTCGAGGACCAGCAGGCCCTCATCAAAGTCCGCAATGCTATCCCAGGCGTAACCGGCTCCGCTGTGCGAGTGGAGTATATCTCCCCATTCCTCCCGTGCCCGTTCCAGTAATGCCTCTCTCTCCCGGATACTATCGCGAGTCAGCGCCACCGTCCGCGCATCCATGAACCCACAGTTAACCGTTAACGCCTGCATCCCTCTTTAAAGCCGTGGTAGGCCGGTTTCGGGGGGCGGGCAGGGTAGTTCCCTTCCTGCCTTCGAGGTCTCCCGGCAACTACCGGCAGACGCGGTATCCGGCTGCTGTGAGCGTACGGATGAAGGCATCGTCCCATTCCGGACCGCGGAGCCTGTCCAGCGCCGGTTGCACCTGCTCCCAGAGCCGGCCGAGCTCGTCGGTATCCGGGATGAGCGCTGTCTGATACGTCACCCTTCCCGCCAGTCTCCCCTGCGCATCGAGGACGAGCAGGCGGCAGCAGTACTCGCGGCAGAGGCCGGGGCGTGTCAGGTGGACCGTGCACCACGCCTTTCCCGTCTCTCCATCGAATCTCAGGAAGGGGCATGCGTTCGGCAGTTCTTCGATACTGTTCCTCTCCTCGAAGAGGGTTATCTTGTCCGGGTCGACCCGCACCTCTTCCGCATCCCCGGTGTAGTGGTTATGCACGACAAACG
This sequence comes from Methanoculleus sp. UBA77, assembly GCA_002499455.1. Taxonomy (GTDB): domain Archaea; phylum Halobacteriota; class Methanomicrobia; order Methanomicrobiales; family Methanoculleaceae; genus Methanoculleus. Next base: position 29,385 of record DALN01000087.1, read on the forward strand.
CGTAATCGCCGCGCTCTTCGATAACCCTGTGGACGTCCCGCATGTGGGTGCAGCATCTGCCGCACTGAAAACACTTACCGGCGATGGTGCCCCCCTCCCCGGGCGTCGGGCGGCCGGCGCACTGGCATGCTCATCATCCGGTAGTCTTCATTGCAATCGTATAATACCTGCCCCGATCATGCCGCGGCCTCCTTGAGCGTGAACCGGAAGGCCGCCCCTTCCTCCGGGTGTCCGGCCACCCGGTCCTCGACCCAGACCCTGCCGCCGTAGCGCTCGACCAGGATCTGCACGAGATACAGGCCGAGCCCCTCGCCGACGCCCCGCTTCTTCTTCTCATACCGGCGGAAGATCTCGCTCTTCTCGGCGTCCGGCACACCCGGACCGGTATCCTCGACCGTTACCAGCACCTCGCCCCTCCGCTCCTCCGCCCGGACGGCGATCATGACGCCGGGACCGCCGTGCTTGACGGCGTTGCCGATGAGGTTGCCAAAGATCACCGGGAGAAGGTCGTCTGCCCTGACCCGGTAGTGAGTCCTTTTGTAGTGGATGATACTCGCCGGGAAGCTCGCGATCACCCCGCAGACCGCAGCATCGAGGTCCATTGGTCTGAGTTCGGGGGATGCCCGGTGGATCCGCCGGATGGTGGAGACGGTGCCCAGGATCTCGATGCTCTTCTGGATGCTCCGCTGGAGATTTTTCGCATACCGGGCAGCCTCGCCGTCCAGCATATCGGCGAGCAGTTCGGCGTAGAGGTTCGAGACGTTCTCCGTGTTCCCTATGTCGTGCGTGAGGATGTCGAGGTAGAGGTTCGCCTCCCGGTTTGAGACCTCCAGCTCGTTCCGGAGCCGGAGGAGGTCTTCGGTGCGGCGCTGGAGGGCCACCTCGGCATGTTTTCGCTCGGTGATGTCCTGCGCGAACTCGATGAGACCGGTAAGTTTCCCGCTCTCGTCGGTGACGGGATACCCCCGGAGGCAGAAGATCCTTCCGTTCGGGGTGACTATCTCGGCTTCCCGGGGCTGTCCGGTCTCGCGGACGAGGACAACAGGGCATATGTCGCAGACACCCGTGCGGTTATGCCAGATCTCGTAGCACCGGTGCCCGACCAGGTCCCCCGGCTCCCTGCCGATGAATGCGGCGGCGGCGCGGTTGACCCAGAGCACCCTGAGATCCGTGTCGTAGTAGGCGAACATCTCGGCCGTCGAGTCAAGGATAAGGGCCTTCTCCCGCTCTGACCGCCGCAGGGCTTCTTCGGTCCGCTTTCGCTCCGTGATGTCCCATGCGTTTACGACAAAGCCCCTGATATGGGGGTCGTCAAGGAGGTTGGTCACGTTTGCCTCGATCACGTGCGTGCCGCGCGGACCCGTGAAGCGGACCTCGAACTGCATGCTCTCTCCCGGCCGCTCCGCCAGGGTCGATACCATCTCTTTTACCCGCGGCAGATCCTCGGGCTGGATCATATCGAACGCAGGCCTCCCGATCAGCGTATCGGGCGGAAAGCCGTCCAGCCGCTCGATAGGCGGGCTCGCAAACCGGATCTTGAGCTGATCGTCGATGATGAGGATGAATTCGGAGCCCTTCTCGACGAGGGCCCGGAACGTCTCTTCGCTCTCCCGCAGGTCGGCCTCCGCCCGGTGCCGCTGGAGAGCGATCGAAGCGAGGTTCCGGAAGACCTCGACGGCCCGGAGATTGACCTCTCCGCCCTCCCGCCGGGTGAGGATCACCGCCGACCCGAAGACTTCGCCCTTCCAGGTGAACGGGATGCAGTACATTGCCCCGAAGCCGACAAAAGCCTCGAATTTACGGCAGACCTCCTGCGAGACCTGCCCGAGGGCGATCTCCTGGAGGCCCCCTTTCACCTCCTCGATCTTGCCGCGGAGCATGATGGCCCGGATGTCCGGGGGGATCTCGAGCGAGAGGCCGTTGAGGGCCGTCCCGAAGGTCTCGATGATCTCCGGCAGGAACGGCTCGAGGCCGAAGAACGCCCGGGGGGTCAGGGTGCCCGCCCGGATATCGGCGGCACTCACGATGACGACGGAACCGGGCGAGAGTTCGTGGAGGAAGGCGCCGATGGCGGAGAAGAGGTCGGCCTCTTCCGGCATCGCGGCGAGTTCCGTCGCCACCCGGGAGAGGAAGGCCAGATCGTCCGTTCTCCTCCGCACCTCTTCCTCGGCGGCCTTCTGGGGGGTGACGTCCCGGAAGCGTATGAGCCAGTCGCCTGTCTCCTTTACCTGCCGGGAGGAGACGGCGTACCACCGCTCCCCGGCCCGGCCCGTGACTTCCCCGGATTCGGTGCGGGTCTCGAGCAGGGTGAGGACCCGCTCCCTCCGGTCCGCGTCAGGGAGAAGCCGGTCGGCGACGAGGCGGACCGCGTCCGCACCGCGGGCGTCGCCGGCGGAGATCCCGGCGAGGCGCTCCATGGAGAGGGTGATGGCCCGGACGCGCATGTCGGAATCGGCGAGGATGGCGGCATCATCCACAGCCTCCAGTATCTGCAGTATCTCGGGTCGCACCTCCGTCTCCGGCTCAGTGGTCTGCATACGGCCCAGCCCCGTCCGGCAGGATCGCCGTCGGCAGGGAGATCCTTGTGCAGGGCTCTCCACGGAGGGAACGTCACGGGAAGTATATAATAGTCTGTCTGCCGGTCCGTCTCTTCCTCACCGGCGGTTGCTGCCGCCTGCCGGCCCCCGTAGATCCGATCCGAACGGGGCGGTTTTTCCGTTTATCCGGAGTTTTCCCGGGCAATTCAGCGATTGGAGATATGTATATGAAGAAATGCGGTAAATAGAACCTGTCAAAGACGATCGAGGTTACTGTTGTATGCCAACAAGCAAGAAACAAATGGAGAAACTGAATAGAGCAAAGAAGGCCAAGGCAGCAGATCTTGCAGAGCAGGCAGCTGCGGGCAGTCAGGCCGCCAAGAAGAAACTCAAGAAGCTCGAGAAGAAGATCAAGTGAGTTGCCCGGGGCTTCCGGCTCTTTTTTCTTTAAAGGATTACTGCAGCGATATACGGAGCGGAGGTTGCCGGGCGGGGTGTCTCTTTCTCCCGCGGGCTCCTGTGTCTCTTCGCCTGGGAGTTGACGGTCATGGCTATCGGGTTGTTGAATGATGTTCAACAAGTGTTGATTTTCTCTCATCGATTGTTGAGTGTATGTCGGCAGGGGCACCTAACGGCATCCCGGTTGGGTCTGTCATTTATGCGGCGTATCCGGGTGCGGTATTTGTGCAGCAGGCTGCTGCACAATTTTCGGGCTCAAGCAACTGCATCATCCTCGGTGCATACGGGGCCGGGCATTTGTGCAAGCACCTCTTGCACGAATGCCATCGAAGTCGTCCGATCGGACGGCGTCGCCTTCGGAAGCCTGTTTCCCCCGGCAGGCTTGATGTCTGAGAGATCCGCTGCTGCACTTCCTGCAGGCATCGCTGCCACGAACTACTAACGAACTACTAATATCTACTAAATTAGTAGTTGAGGGATCGGGCCCCTGGACAGACTCCGGGAAGGCCGGCCCTGGACTCGGGGAGAGATGCCTCGCGGTTGGCCTCTGCAAGACCGCTGCGGATGGGGTCGGTGGGGTGAGGTCACGGTCCGGCCGGCGGCCCTGACGTTGGCAGCAGTGGCAGCAGATTGCAGCATATGTGCAGCAGTTGCTGCCAATGAGAAATCGCCCGGGGCGAGGGGGGTTCCGGGAAAACCGGCTGATATGCAGGTAGAGATCTATGTATGTACCTATATGTACAGCAGAATGGGAGAGCGGAGAGTACGGACGGTTGACCTTCTGCCGGGAACCGGGGTGCCTGTGTTTTCTGCACTGCTGTACATGAGCCGGTGAAGTCTTTGTATGGGGACGGAGATGCCGATCTGAGCCTCAGAAATGCTTTGCTCATTGGCAGCAGTTGCTGCCAACGTGCTGCCAGATGCTGCACTGCTGCCATCAGTCGCCCAATAGTAAGGAGAGATTTGATGGCCTCGTTTACAGTATCTATCAGAATGTATCAAACTGATAGATACTTATCGAAGACCCCGGTGATTGCAGGAGGAAGAACCTGTCTGTCAACCCCCGCCAGATTAATGGAAGATCATCAGTATACCCATATTGGAAGGAGTTCGATCCTATCACGGCAGATGACGAGGCGGGTGCAATCCATCAAGTGGCCCGGCGGATGGAGGCCGCGGTGACAAAGGGGGACCTCGGATCCATCCTCGCCGAAGAGGTCGGTCGTTACTCGCTCATGGATCTCCAGGTCATCGGGGGACGGCTGCACGCGGAGATGATCCGGCTGCCCGGCCCCTACCGGAAACAGGTCCACCCCTACATCACCGAGCAGTTGTTCGGCGCTCACCACCAGCTTCTCGTCATGCACCGGTTGGGCCGGTTCCCGTCCATGACCGAACCGATCACCGATCGTGCAACGTTCGTTGAGTTCTGCCATATGATCCCCGACGGGTGCTTCCGGTGGGATGACTCCACAGAACGGATCCCGTTTCGCTATACCCCCCGGCACCGGGTCTTTTACTACCTCATGTCGGCCTTCACGATGTTTGTGCTCGACCGCCCGGGCCACCCGGTGGGAACGCCGTTCCCGGGAGGATTCCGGGTCGAAGAGCGCAACGGGTCGTTTTATTGCCTCATCCGCGACCGCGAAAAGGAGGTCCCGTTCTCGATCTGCAACTTCTGCCCTGCCCTGCAGTCCGAGGACGGGTAGTCCCGGAGGGCTGCCGCAATCCGGATATCCAGCGCACCGCTCCCTGATAGACGGGCAACCCGGATGAGGATGGCGATGGCGCTACAGAACGGATGGGCACGAGGCGGAGCGAGGCAGACGTTTTGAAAAACCAGAATGCGAGTGGCAGGATTCGAACCTGCGAACTCCTTCGAGAATCGATCTTGAGTCGATCACCTTTGGCCGCTCGGTAACACTCGCGCCTGTACCAATAGAACCTCCGGCCTAATGAGCTTGATGCCCGGCCGACCCCTTCACCCCTTGTCCGGCACCTGCCGCCGGACAAAGACCCCGACCCGCTCGATCGCCGCCGCGCCCTCGGGGAGGACCCCCGCAAACATCTGCCAGCAGTGAAACATCCCTTCCACGTAGTCGAACGTCACGGGAACCCCCTGCAGTTCCGCCGTGCTTGCAAACGCGCGGATCCCGTCGATCAGGACCCCGCCGCCCCCTGCCTGGACCAGCAGCGGCGGCAGCCCCTCCAGATCCGCGTAGAGCGGTGATGCGAGCGGGTCGACAGGGTCGTGGGCGGCCAGGTAGTCGTCCCGCATCTCTGCCAGATACTCCGGGCTGAGCCAGTCCGTCTCCCGGTTGAAGATCACCGACTCCCCGAGGAAGAGCATATCGACCGCCGGGGAGAGCAGGACCCCGGCCGCCGGCATCGGAAGGCCTTCGTCCCGGACGGCAAGAAGCATCGCAAGGACGAGCGTCCCCCCGGCCGAGATCCCGACCGGCACCACACGTTCGGGGGCGTAGCCCTCGCGGAGCAGGTGCCGGTAGGCGGCAAGGCAGTCCTCCACCGCCGCCGGGAAGGGGTGCTCCGGCGCGAGCCGGTAGTCGACCGATATGACCTCGGCGCGGCACGCGTCCGCAATCCGGGCACAGATATCGAAGTATTCGGCCGTCGAGCCGCTCGTAAACCCCCCGCCGTGGAAGAAGAGGACCGTCCGGCCTGCTCGTGTCGCGGGCGTCGTCAGCCGGTATGCGGGGATGCCCGGCAGCGGTTCGACCTCCGGCCGCCGGCGGTCGGCCGGGACAGGGATCCCGGCTTTCAGGGCAGCGAGAACCTCCTCGGCTTTCATCCCGTCCTCCTCACATGAAGTCCGCGAGCCCCAGTTGCTTCTCCGGGGGCTCACCGAAGGTCGACTCGATCTGCATGAAGAGCACCTCCACCCGCTGCTTCGTGTACTCCGTTATCGCATAGGTCTCGCAGATGTTGCGCGACATCTCCAGGTACTTCTTCACCGACCCCTCGTGGACCGTCGGGATGACGTTTCCCCCGCAGCGGGTGCACTTCCCGGCGAGCGGCATCCGCCGGTACTTCGCGTTGCACTTCATGCACCGCACTTTTTGCTTCGAGAACGCATTGAGGTTGCCCTGGAGATCGCGGATGAAGTGGGTGTTCAAGACCCGCTCCGCAACGTCGTCCTCGTCCACGGCACGGATCTTCTTCGCGAGGTCGAGCTCCGCCTCGAGTTTGTCGAGCATCGAGCCGAGCGTCGTGTAGGTCGACTCGAGCGGCCCCGCCGAGATGTTCGAGGTCGGGTGGGTGTAGAGGAACCCCTCGACCTGGGCCGGGGTGCCGAGCCGCCGCTCCACCCGGTCGACGTATTTGTCGAGGTCCTTTGGATGGGTGTAGGTGAGGCAGCCGTTGTAGACCTCGATCGGGTAGTGGTCGCAGACGTCGACGTTCAGGCTCTCCTTGTCGACCTCCGCCGGGTCGATCCGGGTCGTCAGGACGAGCGGTGCGTCCATCGTCCCGCCCCGCGTCTCCGGCAGGAAGGCCCGCGAGAAGTTGATCAGGCCGTCGAGGAGGAGCATCACGCAGTCCTCGTCCCCGTCGCACTGGCCGCAGAAGATGCCGTTTGCGATCAGGGTGTGGTTGTCTGCGACCGTCAGGCAGTAGACCCGGTCGTCGAGCGCCTGGACGGTCTCGCGGGAGACGACCTCGTCGGCCACGACCAGTCCCCCCTCCTCCGCCGGGACCTTATCGCCGATCTTCACCTCGAGCGCCCGGATCTTTCTGAGGTAGTCGGTGTCCCAGACCAGCATCGCGTGGTCGGGGGTGACCGAGAGGATCTTCCCCCGCCGCGTCACGAACTGGATCAGGTGCGCCGGGGCCCGGTGGACCGAGACCGACGTGACCTTTTTGATGCTGACCAACCCCCGCGGATCGATGCTCCTGACATAGAACGGCTGCCGGGGATCGGAGTAGAACGTCCCCACGTGGTCGAGGCCGGGCTTCGTGATATCGAAGTTCTCGACGACGAACTGCCGGATCGGCAGTGTCATCCACCGCCGGCCGTCGAAGACGCTGATCTCCGTATCACCCGCAAAACAGTTCCGCCGTTTTGCCGCGTGGAAGAAGGGGTGGCCGTAGCCGACCGGGGCCTTCGAGTACCCGATCAGCCGGCAGAGAACCCCGGCGCTCGTGTGGGGGGCGAGCCCCATCAGGAGCTGGCCGACGAGGTCGAGGGGTTTTTCGGCCTTGTAGAATGGTTCGAGGCCGTAGACCCGCACCAGGAGGTCGTCGACGAACTTCGCCACCCGGACGAGCCATTCCCCGCAGTCCTGCGAGACCAGGATGTCCTGGTGGCGGAGTTCCAGCACCTGGTCGACGCTGGCGAGATCGTTGCCGTAGATATCGTGCGTGTAGCCGAGTTCCCGGAGCCGCTCGACCGGGACGCCGACCTCGTCCGGCCGGAAATGGGTCAGGGGAAGGTCGATCATATCGTAGCGGACGGTCCCGTCTTTGAAGACATAAAGGTTCTGCAGCGCCCGGAGGACTCCTTTCTCGATCGACTCCACCGGCCGCTCGCGTGAGATAAGCCCTTTCACGCCTTTCAGGAGCGGGATCGCCGAGTCGCGGACGCCGAGGCGCTCCAGTGCCGCCGCATACTCGTTCTTCACGTTGATCGAGACCTTCTGGAGGCAGACCGTCGGCACGTTGCACCGGGGGCAGACGTCCTTCCCGATCTCCTGGGTGCACTTCGGGCATCTCAGGACCGGGTTCGTGTGCCCCCCGCACGTGCAGAGGTTCTTGTAGGTGAAGGTCCCGCAGACCGGGCAGCGCCGCTCCCCGACCTCGACCTCGATCACCCCGCCGTCGGCGTTCGACCGGGGCTTGCCGGCCCTTGCTGCCTGAAACGATCTCCGCGCCCCGCCCTCGTCCCCGATGGGGAAGAGCGAGTGGGGCGGCGGCTTCATCTCCCGCGGCTTGGACTTCCCCGGCCGGCCCATCCGTCCGCCGATCCGGGTGCCCGCCCGCGAGCGGACGAGGAACCCCGAGAGGTGCATCACGAGGCCGAGCGAGTTCTCCATCGGGGCGTCCTGCCACGCCGGTTTCTTCTCGAGGTGGAGGGTCAGGCCGAGGCAGGCGAGGAAGACCAGGTGCTCGGGGATCGCGATACGGTCGCCGGAGAGGTGGTGGGGCACCAGGAGTTCCTCGAGGATCGCCTTCACCTCCGGGGTGTCCGGCACCGTCAGCACCCCGTTCTCGACCTTCCCGCCGGCGCTGATGCGGTCCGCGAGGAGGGCGATATCGGCCGGCGCGACGTCGTCCCACATGTAGGTGTAGTCGGGGTGGAGGGGCGCCCCGTCGAGGGCGAACTCGATCGCCTCGAGTTCGTTCTCCGGGTGGCGCGGGCCGCCCTCGAGCCGCCACCACTCCTCGCAGTAACTCGGCGGCATCAGGGGGTGGTTGTTCTCCATGAACTCCCCGAAACTGATCAGGATCTCCCCGACGTCGAGGATCTCATCGACCTGGCCCGCAAGCTTTCTGGCCTCCTCGGCGTCGTCGACCCGCCGCACCTCGCCGCTCCGGAGCTTGACCGTCGGCCCCTGGATCGAGTCCACCGGCACGATCCCGGCCGCCTTTCCCGGCCGCTCGACCTTCATCTGGGTCCCGACCGCGAGGAAGTCGCCGAGGATATGCATCGTCGCCGGATTCAAGCCCGCCGCCGCAAACCCGGTGTTCCGCGCCCGGCCGAGGCGGAGCCGGAACCCGCCCTTCCGCATCGGGTACGAGAAGACCGGCCGGCCCCCGATCAGGTCCCGGATGTACTTGTCCTTCGGCTTGATCGCGGCGCCCTTGTCGTCATCGCTCGTCTTCGGGCCGCCTCCGATCATCACCTCGAGCCAGTCCCAGCCCTGCATCTTCATCTTGCGGACGTTCTT
>DALN01000087.1:38328-39748 GCA_002499455.1 Methanoculleus sp. UBA77
GCAGTTCTCGATGATCATCCGGAGTTCCTTCTCGCTCGGGAGGTACTGGAGGCTCATGATGTTGTTGTACTGCCGGATCTCCTCGATGTAGCGCTCCACCTCCTCAGGGCGGGGGATGTAGCGGTTGATGCCGAGCGCCTGGCGGACGTAGTCGCCCACCAGCACCGAGAGCGCCTGGGCCGTCCCGCCGGCGCTCCGGATGGGACCCGCGTAGTAGATCTTTAAGTACTCGGTCCCGTCGTCGTTCTTCCCGAGACTGACCTTGCCGATCCCCTCCGTCGGGGCGGCCACCACCCCTTCGGTCAGGAGCGCCATCGCTCCCCTGATGGCGTGGTCGAGGATCTCCTCCGGCGTCGTCTCCCCGAACTTCCGGGCCACGAAATCGTCCCCGATGCGGAGCGCCGCCTCCTCGCGGGACATCGTCTCCTCAAGCTCCCTGATCCGGGCCGCGATCCCTTTGTAGCCGAGGAGCGCCTCCACGCGGTCGGCAAGATCGCTCGCTATCGGGATCTCGATCTCCGTCGTCGGATCGAGCCCGCGCTTCCGCGCTGCGGCGGCAACCTCCATCGCTGACGCGAGCCCGGCCTCGAGGCCGTCGAGGTACCGGGCGAGGGCGGGTGAGACCTCCATGCAGTGAGTATGGGTCGTTCACCCATTTAGAAACGTCGGGGCAGGGGGAGGACCCCCTCAGGCGGTGCCCGCTATCCGGATGATCCGCTCCCGGATCTCCTCCGGCGGGAGCATCCGGTCGACCCGACCGGTCTCGAACGCGGCGCGGGGCATGGCATGGATGGCGCAGGTCCGGAGGGCCTGGGCGAGGGTGACGCCGCCGATCGCCTTGATGTGGCGGATCCCCTCGGCGCCGTCGCTCCCCATCCCGGAGAGGATCACCCCGACGAGGCGGTCGTCACCGTTCCGCTCAAGCGACATCATGGCAACATCGATCGAGGGCCTGACGTACTGGACCTTCGCGTCCTCAAAGAGCCGGATCTCCCGATTGCCGACAAGTTTTAGGTGGATATCGCTTGGGGCCACGTAGATCGTGCCGTGCTCCACCGGTTCGCCGTCCTCCGCAAGCCAGGCCTCCATCCGGGAGATCTCCGCAAGGTGCCGGCAGAGGCCGCTGTTGATGTAGTGCGGCATATGCTGGACGATGACGATGGCGGCATCGATTTGCGGGAACCGGGCAAAGATCGTCTCCAGCGTCCGCGGTCCGCCGGTCGAGGAGCCGATGACGATGATCGTCCGTCGGTCATCGCAGGATGGTACGGCGTTCTCCATCGCTCTCCCCTCACGCGAGGTAATCCAGATAGCCCTTCACGACGGCCACGATCTCGTCTGCTTCGAACGGTTTTGTGATGTAATCGATGACATGCTCTTTGAGATGGTCCAGAACGTTGTCCGGGATATCCTTCGCGGT
>DALN01000087.1:39778-43674 GCA_002499455.1 Methanoculleus sp. UBA77
GGCATCATGATATCCATCAGGATGACGCCCCGGAAACCTCTCTCGAGTTCTCTGATGCAGGCATCGCCGCCCGCCGCGGCAACGACCTCGATCCCCTCCGGTTCGAAGAGTTCCTCCATCACTTCGAGGATGAATGTGTCGTCATCGACGACCATAATCCGCCGGCACGGTCTTTCCGCCATCTCCTCCCTCCCCCGGCACACGCCCGGGTCCTCTGGCAGTTCTCTCTCAACCCGAGGTGAATATAAATCTATGGATCCACGTTACGTCGCTTCGATCGCTTCCAGGGTAAAAATGATCGTCGAACCCTGCCCTTCTCCGGGACTCTCGGCCCAGATCCGCCCCCCGTGCCGCTCCACGATCCGCCGGCAGATCGTGAGGCCGAGGCCCGGTGAGTTGAGGTCGTGTCGGGATGCGTCGGCCTTGTAGAACTCGATGAACGCCTTATCGAGCTGTTCGGGCGTCATGCCGATCCCGGTATCCCTGACCGAGACGATCGCGGTGCCCTCCTCGCGGGCGGCATCGATGGTGATCGTCCCCGTGCCGTTCGGCATGTACTTGACGGCGTTCGCAATCAGGTTGTCAAAGACCTCCCCAAGGAGGATCCGGTCGGCCCTGACGGTGAGCCCCGGCGGGATGTTGTTGTTGAGGGTGATGGCCTTCTCTTTGAACGAGACCGCGTAGTTCCGGACGGTGTTGTTCAACTCTGTCCGCAGGTCGAGGGGCTCGAGGTCGAGCTCGATGTAGAGGGAGTTCATCCGGGCGAGTTGCAGGGTCTTCTGGACGAGGTCTTTCATGTACGTGACGTTGCGCCCGGCGATCTCGAGGAGGCGCCGGAGCGCGGGGTCCTGCTCGCGTGCGAGGATCCCCGGCATGAGCGCGACGAGCGGCGTTAAGGGGGTCTTGAGGTCGTGGCCGAGCTGCGATATGAACTCGTCCTTCTGGGCGAGGAGTTTCTCCACGTCGGCGGTCCGCTCCCGGACCATCGCGTCGAGGTCCTGGTTGACGACATAGAGCTGGCTCCGCAGCACCTCGAGCTCCCGGTTCTTCGCCTGGAGGTTCCCGGCAATTCCCTTGAGCGCCTCCTCGGCCTGCACCCGCTGGGTGATCTCGATGCCGAGCTGGAGCATCAGGGGCGTTCCGTCCGTGTCGGTGAACGGGTAGGCGTGGACCTCGTAGGTCTTCCCGTTCATGTGGTCCCACTCCCACTGCCGTGGGCTCCAGAGGGTGAAGACCAGCGTCCCGTTGCAGGGGGTGCAGGGCCGGCGGGAGTTGCGCAACACCTCGTAACAGAGCCGGCCTTCCGGGTTGCCGAAGGTCTCGCGGAACGCACGGTTGGCAAACCGGAAGGTGTGGTCCTCTCTCTGCAGGGTGACGTAGGCGGGAAGCGTGTCGAGGACCGAGAGGAGGCGGCGGCGTTCGGCGTTCAGGGCTGCTTCCGTCTCTTTGTAGCGGGTGATATCTTCTATCCGGCAGGATATGGTCTCATCGTCAAGAGAGCGCCCGGAGAGGACGAACCAGTGCGAGGCGCCGTCGCGGCCGACGCACCGTGTCTCGACGGCCGCGTTCTTCCCGCCCGGCTCCGCGAGCCTGAAGAAGTCTGCGCGGTCGTCGGCATGCGGCCAGATCTTCGATATCGGGAGGTTCTTGAGTTCCTCTCTCGTGTAGCCGAGGCATTCTGCAAACGCCCGGTTCGCCTCCTGTATCGTCCCGTCGTCTCGTCCCAGGAGGAACGCCCCGGACGGGGCGAGCTCCACGGCGTCCCGGCGGCGAACCCGCTCCCTCTCGACCGAGTAGCCGAGGGTCGACGTGAGCGAAGCGAGGGCGATCATGGCTGTAAAGGGGAGGATGACGGCGGGATCGGGGTTCGGGCGCAGCGCGACGATGCCGAGCGCGGCAAGGCCGAGTACGGCGGCAGCGACGATCCCCTTCTCGCGGTAGCGATAGCCGGCGAGTGCTGCAGGGATAAAAAGGAGGGCCCAGAGGATGGGGTTCGTGCCGGGAGCCTCTATGATGAGGGCGGTAAGGATCGCAGCGCCCGATACGCCTGCGACCAGAACCTTCACCGGCTCCTCGAAATCCCCGCCCTGCAGAAGCCGGCGGGGAGTCTCTACCATACGCGGCGCCATCCAGACCTCTTATGGATCTGATGGCCCCTTGATCATTTATTGTTCGCGGATCTGCTCCCGGTGATGAGCGCCTCCGTGAGGGGCCCGGCTCCCGTCTCCCCCATCTTCCAGAGGAGGAGTGCGGCCCGTTCCTGGGTTTTGGGGTCCGGGCTCTCCATAAGGCGGAGGAGGGGCCCGACTGCCGGCTCGCCGATCCGCATGAGGGCCGTCGCGGCGAAGGGCTGGAGCACCGGATCGGCGTTCTCGATGATGGCGACGAGGGGTTTTACGGCCACGTCTCCCATCCCGGCCAGGGCCGCCATGGCGTAGCGCCGGAAGTCGTGGTCCCCTGCGGCACGCATCGCATCGAGGAGAGGGCCGATCGCGGGCTCACCGATCTGCACCAGTGCGCGGGCGGCATACCACCGGATGTCGTTGTCGCCCTCGAGCATCGCGGCGATCAGCGGCGCGACGGCCGCCTCTCCGCTCGCTCCGAGTTCGGCGGTCGCCTTCCTGCGCACCTCAAGAGGCCCCTGCCGGAGGCCGGTAACCAGTTCATCTATCCGGGTCTTGTCAGTCATGACTTCAGGTGTTCTTTCGCAGGTGTTATGTCTTCCTGATGCTGCCGAGTGCCTGCCGTGCGGCCTCGCGCACCCCCTCCCCCTCATCCTCGAGCGCCGCGATCAGGGCGTCGACCGACCGGGGATCGCCGATCTCGCCGAGCGCCGTTGCCGCGCCGGCGCGGATACGCCGGTCGCCGGAGCCGAGCGCCGCGGTGAGCGGGGCGATCGCCGGCCGTCCGACGAGGCCGAGGGCGGCGGCCGCCTCACGCCGCAGGCCGTCGTCGTCGGTCGCGAACGCCTCGATGAGCGGGGGGACGGCGGCATCCCCGATATCGCCGAGCGCACCGCGGGCCCGCTCTCGCACCTCCTCTTCGGGGTCGCGGAGGGCACCGATGAGCGCGGCAACGGCGCTCTCCCCCCCGATGCTGCCGAGGGCGAGGGCCGCCCCCCACCGGACCCGCTCGTTCCCGTCGCGGAGGCTCGCGATGAGCCCTGCCCGTGCGGGCTTGCCGATGGCGGCAAGCGCAAGGGCCGCCCGGCTCCGGACGTAGGTGTCGGGGTCTTCGAGCGCCCCCATCAGCGCCGGGATCGCCGCGGGGTCGCCGATATCGCCGAGAGCGACCGCGGCCATCCACCGGACGTCGGGATCGGAGCTCTGCAGGCTCTCCGTGAGCGGCCCGACGGCGGGGGAGCCCATTTTTCCGAGCGCCTCCACCGCCTTCCAGCGGACACCGCTCTCTTCATCCTTCAGGAGGGCGGCGAGCGGCGTGACGGCTGCGGGGTCGCCGAGATCGCCGAGACATCCGGCCGCCTGGTAGCGGGCATCGGGGTCGCGGCTCGTGAGCCGGGAGATGAGCCTTTGCGTGTTCCGGTCGCACGCGGGTGCGCCGGGCACCTGCTCGCCGATACGGAAGTGCAGGCCGTCAGCACGCCTGCTCGCGATCTCAAAGAGGTAGCCGAGCAGGTATGCGGCGACGATGAAACTTCCCGCCTGTATGGCGACTGCTGCGCCCGGAGATCCGTGGAGAAGGGTTTCGACGGCGATGTGGATGGCCGCGAGCAGGAGTCCGGCGGCGACCGCCCGCCGCCCGTACCAGAACGCGGCAGGGACAATTATCAGGTAGAAGAGGTGCGGGTAGACGGTGCCGTCACCGAAGATGAGGTCCAGGAGAAGAACGAGCGCCGTGGCGAGGCCGATAACAGCGGGCCTGCCCCATGCCCGTGC
>DALN01000087.1:43691-44168 GCA_002499455.1 Methanoculleus sp. UBA77
CCTCTCCCCTCACCGCTGCTCTGCGGCCGCCGTCATCGTCTTCCCGCCGCCGGCCTCCTCGAGTTTTGCAAGCGACGCCTCGATGAACGCGGGGATGTCGTCCGGCTGACGGCTCGAGACCAGGTTGCCGTCGACCACCACTTCCCGGTCGATATACTCCGCGCCGGCATTCCTGATATCCTGGGCGACGGACTTCCAGCCGGTGATCTTGCGGCCCCGGAGCACCTGCGCGTTGATCAGGAGCTGGGGCGCGTGGCAGATGGCGAGGACGGGTTTGCCGCTCTCGACGAAGGCACGCACGAACTCGACAGGCTCATCGTGGGCCCGGAGCTTGTCGGGCGAGTAGCCGCCCGGAATGAAGAGCGCGTCGAAGTCGTCGGCCGATACGTCAGCGGCGGCCCGGTCGATCGCAACAGGCGTCCGGTCCTTCTTCCCGTGCACGGTCTTTCCCGCGGAGAGGCCGACGTGGACGAGGTC
>DALN01000087.1:44295-47475 GCA_002499455.1 Methanoculleus sp. UBA77
TTTATGTAGGCGATCGCCAGAACCAGTGATATGCACGTGCCGTCCCCCGCCTCGCCGGGACGCGTTGCCGGGAGGGGAGCCCCTGCCTGACTGGTACAGCCTCGCCCCCGACGAGGTCCGGCGGGAACTCGATACCGGGCCCGAAGGCCTGAGTTCACAGGAGGCGGCCGCACGGCTCGAGCGTTACGGGGCAAACGTCCTCCGCGAAGAGGCGCGGGAGACCCGCCTCCGGGTGTTTCTTCGCCAGTTCAAGAGCGTCCTCATCGTCATCCTGATCGTCGCCGCCGCCATCTCGTTTCTCGTCGGCGAGGCCCTGGACGCCGCGGCCATCCTCATCATCGTCGTCTTGAACGCCCTGCTCGGCTTCTCCCAGGAGTGGCAGGCCGGGGAGGCGATCGAGGCGCTGAAGAAGCTGCTCGTCCAGCACGCCGTCGTCATCCGCGACGGGGAGCGGCAGGAGATCGATGCGGCGGGGGTCGTGCCGGGAGACCTCGTCCTGCTCGATATGGGGGAACGGGTGCCCGCCGACCTCTTCCTCGTCGAGGCGACGTCGCTTGAGGTCGACGAGGCGCCGCTGACCGGCGAGTCCTCGCCCGTCGACAAGGCGCCGGGCCGGCTCCCGGCAGAGACCCCTCTTGCCGAGCGGAGCAACATGACCTTTGCGGGCACGACCGTGGTCAACGGGCACGGGCGGGGTATCGTCGTCGCCACGGGGATGCAGACGGAGTTCGGACGGATTGCCGGCCTCTCGCAGCGGGTCGGGGACGAGGCGACGCCTCTTGCCCGGCAGATGGACCGCCTCGGCCGCGATCTCGGCCTGATCGCCGTCGGGATCGCCGTGCTCGCGGTCGCGGTCGGCCTCCTGCAGCAACGAGAACTTCTTGAGATGTTCCTCGTCGGCGTCTCCCTCGCGGTGGCGGTCATCCCGGAGGGCCTCCCGGCGGTCGTGACGCTGACGCTTGCGATCGGCATCAAGAACATGATGCGGCAAAACTGCCTGATCCGCCACCTCCCGGCCTCGGAGACCCTCGGCGCGGTCTCGGTGATCTGCACCGACAAGACCGGGACCCTCACCCGGAACGAGATGACGGTCGTCCGGGTGAGGACGCCGGACGAGGAGTTCGAGGTCACCGGGGCCGGGTATGCCCCGGAAGGAGAGTTCCTCGTCGAGGGGAGACCCGTCGACCCCCTCGCGGACCAGGGACTCCGCCTCTTCCTGCGCACCGTCCTCCTCTGCAACCACGCGGCCTTCGCGCTCTCCGAGGGCGGATGGCGGATCTTCGGGACGCCGACCGAGGGGGCGCTCGTCGTCGCGGCGGCGAAGGCCGGCCTCTCCCGTGACGATGCCCCGGAGGCGGTGACGGAGTTCTCGTTCAACTCCACCCGGAAGCGGATGACGATCGTCTACCCCGGAGAGGGGGGGCACGTCGCCCACGTGAAGGGGGCGCCGGAGGTCCTCCTCGCCCGCTCGTCCCGGCTGATGGTCGGGGGTTCGGCCGTCCCGCTCACCGGGGACCGCCGCGCCGCCCTCCTCCACGAGATCGAGGGATACGCTTCGCAGGGGCTCCGGGTGATCGGGGCGGCCTGCCGGACGCTCCCCGCCGGGATCGAGTGGACCGCCGATGCGGTGGAGGAGGACCTGACCTTCCTCGGCTTTGCCGCGATCGTCGACCCCCCGCGGCCCGAGGCGGCGGAGGCGATCCGGCTCTGCCGGAGTGCCGGGATCGACGTCATCATGATCACCGGGGACAATCCCCTGACCGCCTACACCATCGCCCGCGACCTCGGTCTATCGAGCGAGGGGGCGCTGACCGGGGCCGACCTCGAGGCGATGACCGACGACGAACTCGCCAGCCGCCTCAAAACGACGAAGGTACTCTCCCGCGTCACGGCGGAGCACAAGCTCCGGGTGATCGGCATCCTCTCGCGGGAGCGGGCGGTCATCGCCATGACCGGGGACGGGGTCAACGACGCCCCGGCGCTGAGGAAGGCGAGCATCGGGATCGCCATGGGGATCAAGGGGACGGACGCGGCCAAAGAGTCGAGCGACATGGTGCTCGTCGANNGACAACTTCGCGAGCATCGTTGCCGGCGTCGAGGAGGGGCGGCGGGAGTACGACAACATCGCCCGGTTCACCCGCTACCTCCTCTCCTCGAACGTCGGGGAGATCGTCGCGATCGTCGGCGGGCTCCTCCTCGGCCTGCCGCTGATCCTCATCCCCGTCCAGATCCTCTGGATCAATCTTGTCACCGACGGCCTCACGGCCCTCGCCCTCGGCCTCGAACCCGCCGAGCGGGACGTCATGCAGCGGCGGCCGCGGGACCCGGACGAGTCCATCCTCACGCGGAACGCCTACCTGATCATCCTCATCCTCGGCGTATGGCTCGGTCTCCTGACGATCTATGCGTTCTCCGGGTATTACGAGGCCGATATCGACCGGGCGCGGACGATGGCGTTCACCGGTCTGATCATCTTTGAGCTCTACAACGTCCTGAACTTCCGGTCGTTCCGGTTCCCGCTCTACCGGATCGGGATCTTCTCGAATCCCGCCCTGATCCTCGCGATCCTCGGCAGCCTCGCGCTCCAGGCGGTGGTGGTCTACGTCCCGGTCTTCAACGCCTTCCTCGGCACCGCACCGCTGGCCCTCGCCGACTGGGGGTTCCTCGCCCTGCTCGGCCTCCCGGTGCTCCTCGCCGGGGAGGGCTACAAGGCGATCGCGATCCGGGTGCAGAAGGGACGGGCCCCGGGGATCTGAGAGCCCCGGCGGCACCGGTTCGCCCTTCCCGGCGATGAATGAACCGGCACGATTATGCGAGGGACGTGCATACCTGAATTCTACGGTTTATCCTCTTCGGGGAGTCCTATGTTCACGTACCAGTCTCATACTGACCATCGCCGGGGTGGCGGAAGATGATCGTCGGCCCGGAACTGATCGCCGTCGCGGTCTTCCTCCTGACCTACGCGCTCATCATCGACGAGCGGATCCACCGTGCGGTGGTGGCGATGCTCGGCGCCTCGATCGTCGTCCTGCTCCACATCGTCCCCTGGGAGATGATCCCGGAGTACATCGATCTCGGAACCATCTTCCTCCTGATAGGGATGATGATCATCGTCAACACCGCCCGGGGCAGCGGCCTCTTCGAGTATATCGCCATCAAGACGGCGAAACTCGCAAAAGG
>DALN01000095.1:0-3664 GCA_002499455.1 Methanoculleus sp. UBA77
GAGAACGTGACTCCGATGCCGACAGAGAACGTGACTCCGATGCCTACGGAGAACGTGACTCCGATGCCGACAGAGAACGTGACGCCGACGCCGACGATGAACGTGACCCCGACACCGACGACCACGCCACCAGTCCCGCCGGCCGGGGAGACCGTGGATCTCGAGCTCTATGAGGGCTGGAACTTCGTCTCCATCCCGAGACCGCTCTCTGCGGGCAACGACACCGTGGCGGCAGTCTTCGAAGATGTCGACATGGATGGACGGTCGGTCTACACCTTCGCTCCGGCGACCGGCTTCACGCCGCTGGGCGAGAACGAGACCCTTGAAGTCCTTGAGGGATACTGGGTCTACTCGGCCGAGGAGATGACCCTGCAGCTGGACCTCAGCACCAACGCAATGAGGGCTCCTGCGATGAAGACCCTCAGTCCGGGATGGAACGCCATCGGCTACTCCGACCTGACACCGCGAACTGCGGATGAGACGCTCCGATCGGTGGAAGACGTCTGGGTCTATGTCGTCGGATTCGACGCAGAGAACCAGAGTTACCGCCCGGCGCTCGTCAACAACCAGACCGGAGCACAGGGCGAGAACCAGAGGCTCTCCCCGACCGAGGGCTACTGGCTGTTCGTGCGCGACGATGGCAGGCTGGCTGCCATCAGCGCCTGAAAACTCCCTTTTTTGTCGATGCTTTCAGGGGTAGCCGTACTCCGCTGACAGGCACTTGCTCTCGATCTTCGAATGCATGAAGCCCATCCGGCAGGGGAAAAAGATATCGGGGTGTCTGTTCCCTCACCGACTGTTCGGCCGGAGACTCATTTCTGTGTCGCCTTATACTCCCGCATCAGGGCTTCGGCATAGGCTTCTTTCTTCTTCGTCGGGATGTAGTTGAACTCGTTTGCCCACCTGAGCAGTTCTTCGCGGATGGCGGCGTCGTTTTCGAGATGCAGGTCCCGCACGCCGGCGACGATGAAGTCGAGCTGGTTGATGCCTGTCTCCTTTCCGTCCACGAGGACCGTCTTGATCTTGATCGCGTCCGGCCGGACCCCGCCGCAGATGGTGCAGTAATCGCCTTCTTTCTCGTTCGTCATACCCTCACTCCCGAATCATCGTCAGCGACATCTTGAACCGGGTTATGGCCGAGAGGGCGTGAGGGACGTTCGCCGGGAAGATGATCGTCTCCCCTTCTTTCATCTGGTGCGTCTCGCCCGCGACCCAGACCTCGCACTCGCCGTCGAGGATCGTCACGACTGCATCGTAGGGCGCGGTATGCTCTGAGAGCCCCTCGTCCTCGTCGAACGAGAAGAGGGTGATGCTCCCCGACGGTTTATTGATGATCATCCTGCTTGCCACGGTCCCGTCCTGGTAGGAGACAAGATCCGCTAACTGGAGGACTTTCCCTTGCAACTCTGCGCGATTCTCTTTAGCCATGGTATACCAACCTCTTCTTTACTCTGATGCCCTTCGCATATCTACTCTTCTCATCTTCCCCGCCCATACACGAGCGCCCCGTCCGCCGGGCAGGCCTCCGTGCACCGGCCGCAGAGGTAGCACTCCCCGAGACGGTCATCGGGCCTCGCCGCTCCGGTCGGGCATGCCCGTTCGCACTTCCGGCATCCTATGCAGGCGTCCGTCCGCCGGAGCCGGTAGAGGGCTCTTGACGCCGCGGGGGCGAGGAGGGCGCCGTAGGGGCAGACGTACCGGCAGAACGGCCGGTAAACGACGGCGGATATGAGGACGATTGCAAGGAAGACGAAGAACGATACGCCCGCGACCGCGAGGTTGAAGAAGTCTGCGAGGCCGATGAACCCGAGGAGGTTTATCCCGAGCCCGAAGCCGGCGGCAAGGAAGACGACGAAGATGCCTGCCCTGACCGCCACCGGAACCCGGCTATCGGCGTTGCCGCGCTTCTTCACCGGCACGAGGTGCATGACTTCCTGGACGGCTCCCGCCGGGCAGATCTGCCCGCAGATGATCCGGCCGAACACGAGGGCGAGGACGATGAAGGTAAGCGTCCCGATGAGTGCCGCAGGGAGCGGCGCCCCGAGAGCCGCCGCGTCCCGGAGGACGAGGACCTGCAACTGGTAGGGGAAGACCGGCGCAAAGACCAGGAACCCGAGGAGCACCGAGACGACGAGGAACGGCACTGCTCGCCGCCGGGTGAACCGGCCCGAGCGCCAGAGCCAGGCAAGGGCGGCAAAAGCGAGGAGGGCGTAGATGAAGCCCACGCTGTTCGGGATCGACTCAACGACCATCGTAGCTCACAGCAGTCTCGTCCCGGTCGTCGGGCGCGGGACCTTCACCACGAGCACCCGGAAGGTGCTCTCGCCCTCGTTTGCCAGGCGGTGCGGGATCTTTGCCGGGCTCTCGACCAGGTGGTCCTTCCCGACCTCGGCACGCTCGTCGCCGATCTCGACGATCCCGGTCCCTTCGAGGACGTAGAAGAAGACGTCCACCGGGGTGATGTGTCTCTTCAACGACTCTCCCGGCGCAAGCGTGATCACGACCGCGTTCGCGTGCTCGGTGTCGTAGATCTTCCGGGCATCGACGTGGTGCGGGTTCTCGCTGATCGGTACCTGTGCTACATCAACAATCTTCATCGCATTCATCTCCAGTCTGTCGTATCGCATTCATCCCTTATAATTCGTCCAGTAGTTCGCGAGGCTCTCCCGCCGCCTCCGCTCATGCCGGCGGGCCCGCATCTCCGGGTAGGTCGGCTCATCGCTCTGGACCGCAGGGCAGAAGGGGCAGAGAGCGAATGCCACGTCGTCGGCCTTATCCCTGACCGGGCAGAGGTAGGTCCCCTCCCACTCGTCGACGATCTGCCCGCCGGGGAACGGGGTGCCGACCGGGTGGGCGGGCTCTCCGAGGACAAAGATCGTGAACCCGGAGAGGAGATACTTCAGGTAGAGGTACTTCGGATCCTTCTCCTGCGATTTTGCGGCACAGGCCTCCGCCACCATGGCGCAGTACCTGCCGAGCGCCGGGTCGTTGGGCTCATCCAGTTCGAGGCCGGAGCCGTTCCGCGAGAGAAGGATCAGCCGGTGGTGGGCCGAAAAGATCTCCTCCCTGACGCTTGCAAGGAGGCGGTCGCGGTAGCCCTCCGGGAGATGGGCGACCTTCCGCTCGAACCCGGCGTTCATCCGCTCGAGGTCGTGCAGGTCGTACGCCGCCACTTCGCCGGCGATGATGCGGAGGAGTTCCTCCTTCGTCTTCGCGCCCTGCATCCGGCGGCAGGCTGCCTGGATCGCCTCCACCGATACCGTTCCCCCCTGCTCTGCCTCCTCGCCGCTATCCCCGGCGAAGGTGTCGATGAGGAGGGAGCAGGCGTCGTCGGAGTCTGCCCCGGAACTGTTCCGGCCTTCCCGGCCGATCAGCCGCAGGATCCGCTCCAGGATCATCTGTAGCCGCATGGTGTCACCAGAGTTCTTTGGAATAAGGTGAGGCATGGAGAGGTTTAACTTGTGGGGGTGAAGGGGGGCGGAGCGGGAAGCTCCCGGCCGTGGGTCTACGACATCGCCGAAGGGCTTGCCGGCATGGGGTTCATCACCTGCGTCCAGCGGCAGTTCGTCAACCGGATGATCGCGACTGCAGAGCGGGATCGAGGGGCAGGGGTGAGGCTTCCCTCGCGTAGCCCTTTTCCGTTCCAGGCCGGGCAGCGCCGGAT
>DALN01000095.1:3674-4319 GCA_002499455.1 Methanoculleus sp. UBA77
CGACGTTCACGGCGAGCAGGGGGAGGTTTTCGGGGTTCGTGGCGTAGGCGAGGAGGCCGGCCGGTAAGAGTGTCAGGGAGATGACGGCGGTCAGCACGGAGGCGGCAAGGAAGACCGGGAAGGTCTGTTCATACCCCGGCGCCCTGAACCCCTCGTAGAGCGGCTGCTGTAGGAGGTATGTTGCGCAGGCGACGGCGAGTACCAGGACGATGTACGCCGCCGTTACCGGGAGGAACCGCCTGCCGAGGGAGTCGCTCCTGATGAGGAGGTAGAGGACGGCGAGGGGGGAGGCGCCGACGAACGCGGCCATCCAGGTGGTGGTGCTCACCGCGAGGCCGAACGGCGGGTCGAACCCGGCGAGGACGAGTGCGCCGGGCTGGGTGAGAACGAGGAGGAGAAGGTTGATCAGGAGAAAGTCCGCCCCCGTGCGGCGTACGGAGCTCATGTATCTCTCCTGGCCGCCACGGCTTAAACGCTTTCTGTTCCGCTCCCGGGCCAGAAAAAAAGGGCGCGGGATCCCTAGATCCTCAGTTTCGCCCGCTTCGCCTCGATGTGCGCGAGGATCCCGTCCGCCGCCGCCTTTGCGTCCGTCTCGACGTGGAGCACCCCGCCCGTGATGCCGGGGAGGTCTTCCGTGAGGAGTTT
>DALN01000095.1:4354-20008 GCA_002499455.1 Methanoculleus sp. UBA77
AACAGGGCGTCGATCGTCGCCTTCTGCTCCATGTACTCGGGAGCCGCGACGGCGACCGGGAGGTCCGGGAGGGGGACGCCGCCGAGGGCCTCGGAGACCGCGAGGAGGAGGTCGGCGCACCGGCCGGTATCGGTGCAGGTCCCGAAGCCGAGGACCGGCGGGACGCCGAGCGCCGTGCAGAGCCCTTTCAGCCCCGGCCCGGCCTTCTCCTTCGCCTCCGGGGAGCAGAGTCCGGCGACCTGCAGGCCCGCGACGCCGCAGCCCATCCCGAGGACCAGGATGTCGCGGCCGATCAGGTTCTCCGCGACCGCGACAGTGTGGACGTCCTGCCCGTAATCACGCAGCGTGGTGCAGGAGACGAGCCCCACGACGCCCCGGATGGTGCCGTCCTTGATAGCACCGAGCAGTGGGTCGAGGCTCCCGCCGAGGGCGTCGACGATGCTCTCCGTGGCAAAGCCGACCACCGCCTCCCGGACAGGAAGGCCCCGGATCGGTTCTATCGCGCTGTGCCGCTCCTTGAAGTTCTCGATCCCCATCCGGAGGAGGGCCGCCGCCTGCTCTTTTGCCTCCTCCGGGACGTACTCGAGCCGGTCCGTCCCGCCCTCAAAGACCACGACCTCGCTGACCGGGATCAACTTGAAGTGGTACTTCTCGGCGTAGAGGGGGTCGAGCGGGAGGGAGCAGTTCATGTCGGCGGCAAAGACGTCCACCGCCCCGGTGGCGAGGACCGCCTCCTGCATGATCCAGTTCCCTGTGTAGCCGTAGAAGACGTCGTCCATCTCCCTCCGCTGGATCAGCTCCTGCCCGGTCTCGATGTTCGCGATGATCCGGAGGCCCTTCGCCCCCGCAGCCTTCGCCTTCTGCTGCCACTCGTCGGTACGGGCGAGGTCGATGAGGGCAAACCCGAGGAAGGGTTCGTGGCCGTTCGGGAGGACGTTGACATAGTCCGGGTCGAGCACGCCGAGGTCGACCCGCATCGGGTGCGGGCGGGGGATGCCGTAGAGGATGTCCTGGATGTACTCGAGCACGATCTGGCTCTGGTAGGCCATCGCGACACCGAGGCGCATCGCCCGTATGGCGTGGCTCGCAAACCACCCGTCGACGTTCGTGAGGGTGGACGCGGTATCGACGATCGTCTCCCCGTAGATCCCGCCAGGGAAGAGGTTGAGCCGTTTCCAGGCCTCTTTCCTCTCCGGGGGAGCGAGCCGCTCCACGATCAGGCTCGGCTGGTAGGTGAACCGGTGGAAGTCCTCCTCCACAAAGTCGCAGAGCCTGAGGGCTACCTCGGCGTCGCTCCCGCTCGTATCGATGCCGAGCCGTCCCGCAAACGTCCGGAGTTTCCCCGGCTCCGCGATCGAGAAGGGTGTCTTCCCCTCCGCGGTCGCCCGGAGGGTCCTGACGGCCTGCTGGGCGTGGAAGTGGTAGTTCGACGCGCCCATGACGTTTCTGAGCAGCATCATCCGCATCGCCATGCCGTCGGCGTTGATCCCGCAGACGCCCCGGTGGTTCCGGGAGGCATCCGCCCGGCAGGGGCCGTTCGAGCAGAAGTCGCACCGTGCTCCTGCCTGGCAGAAGGCGCACCGCTTGTCGGGATCTTTCCCGAAACCCTGCGCCTCGTAACGGTCCCAGACGTTCGACATGCCGTCCTTCTTGAGCCGCTCGTAGACGGTTCTCACCGATTCGTGGTAGGATATCCTGTCGCTCTCCATGGTCATGGGGAGTGACCTCTCCCGCAACCATAAGTAAGTGTCGGCGCTCCCGGCTACCCTTCCTCGATGTAGCGTTTCAGGGCCACGGCGTTGTTCTGCTCCTCGTCCTTTGCGGCGTAGAGGAGCGTGACGGTCCCCTCGCCCGCCTCCTGCCGGAGCCGGGCGAGCACCTCCTCCTTCCCCTCGAGTTCGGCCCGGTAGCGCTGCAGAAACTCCTCCCACTTCTCCGGGTCATGGCCGAACCACTTCCGCAATTCGTTCGTCGGTGCGATGTCCTTCTCCCACCGGTCGATAGTTGCCTTCTCCTTCGAGAGACCCCGGGGCCAGAGCCGGTCGACGAGGACCCGGAGCCCGTCGTCCTCCGAGGGCTCGTCGTAGATCCGCTTTGTGCGCAGCATGAGACGGGGATACGCCGCCCCTCCACATAACACTGTCCCCCTGGAGGAGCCGGGCCGGTAATATGGAGCATTCTCGAAGATCTCGATGTCCAAGGCCGCACGAGGCGGCCATACGAAAGGTATATGAGACTCGCACCTATCTCCCTGCCCCGTATGACTGGATTGGCGAGACTCCTGATCCTCACCCTGCTGATAGGGTGTGTGGCTCTCTTCTCCGGGGCGGTCGCCCAGGAGTATGGGGGCGGCCAGACCCCGACCGTGGCCGCGGCCGGGAACGAGACCAACGCGACAAACGTCACCATCGTCTCACCGGAGATGAATGCCAGCGTCGCCGCCGGGAACGTTACCATCGAGGTGAACGTCACGAACTTCACGCTTGTCGAGCCGACCGGGCAGCCGAACGTACCGGGCGAGGGCCACCTGCACTACTACCTGGACGCCGTGGTGCCGACGAACGCGAGCGCGCCTGCCATCCCGGAGACCGGGGGCTACGTCATCTCGACAAACCTCTCCCACGTCTGGGAGAACGTGACGCCGGGCGAGCACAACCTCTCGGTCCAGCTGGTCAACAACGACCACACGCCGCTCATCCCGCTCGTCTTTGAGACGGTGAACATCACCGTCGACGGAAACGCGACCGGGAACGCGACCGGGAATGTGACCCCGGCAGCGGCGGCGGCCGGGGGCGCTGTGACGGTGGATATCACCGCAGCGGACTTCGAATTCGACACGGAGACCATCACGGTGCCTGCCGGGGCAGAGGTGACGATGGTCTTCAACAACCAGGATGACGGCGTGCCGCACAACGTCGCGATCTACGAGAGTTCCGCCCAGGTGGTGGAGATCTTCGTGGGCGAGGTCATCACCGGGCCCGCCGAGATAACCTACACCTTCACGGCCCCGTCCGAGCCGGGGACCTACTACTTCCAGTGCGACGTCCATCCTGAGATGAACGGCGAGTTCATCGTCGAGTGATCGGAGCAACCGGTGGGGAGAGCGGGACAACCCTGTTCTTCCCATCCTCTTGTCCGTTATTGTAGGGCCCGGGCATGGACTGCTCGCCGGCAACCGTGCAGTCTCGCTTCCGGGACCCCGGATCGTGACCGTGCAAGGGGCTATCCTGCCGGATCCGGCTATTTTGGGGAGATAGAGGCCCCCCTGCGAAAGGTATATAGCGTCTTCTCCCATCCCCTGCGCCGTATGCAGAGATGGTTGAGACTCCTGATCGCCACCCTGATGATAGGGTGCGTGACTCTCCTCTCCGGGGCGGTCGCCCAGGAGGGGAACGCGAGCGATATGGCTAACATGACACCAGGACCCCAGACGGCGGAAGGAGTCCCGCCGGAGATCACGCAGTATGCGACCGACTGGCCGCTTCCCAACAGAGACTACGAGAATTCCCGCGCAACGACCGATGTATCGATCAGCAAAGAGAACGTAGATGATCTGGCTATCGCCTGGACGTTCGATATCACCGCCAACGGCACCTTCGGCGGCGCAAGCAGCAATCCCATCATCATGGGGGACACCGTCTACTTCCAGGACCTCTACGCCGACACCTACGCCCTGAACCTCGCCGACGGTTCGGTGAAGTGGGAGAAGATCTACAACAACACCACCGTGACCGGGCCGAACGGGCCGGCGGTCGGGTGGGGCAAGGTCTTCGTGACGAGCGACCCGTTCTCCATAGCGGCGCTGAATGCATCGAGCGGCGAGGAACTCTGGTCGATGCAGCTCATCAACGCGACGCCTCTTGCCGGGGAGATCATCGGTGAGGGTATCGACATCCAGCCCACGGTCTACAACAACCTCGTCTTCACCTCGACGGTGCCCGGCCGCGGCGACGTCTTCTACCGGGGTGGGGCCGTCGGATTCTTCTACGCTCTCGACCAGGAGACCGGCGAGGTAGCGTGGAACTTCAGCACGGTCGACGACCCGGTGAGCATCTGGGGCAACCCAGAGGTCAACAGCGGCGGCGGGGCCTGGTATCCACCAGCTGTAGATACGGAGACCGGCATCACCTACTGGGCCATAGCGAACCCGGCACCGTTCGCGGGGACGCCTGAGTTCCCGAACGGCGCAAGTCGGCCCGGCCCGAACCTCTACACGAACACCCTGATGGCGCTCGACCACGCGACCGGGGATATCGCCTGGTTCACGCAGGTGCTCCCGCATGACCTCTTCGACCACGACCTCCAGATCTCGCCGATCCTCACCAGCACCAATATCGGCGGAGAGGACCAGGAGATCGTGCTCAGCGCCGGGAAGATGGGCAGGGTCTACGCCTTCAACCGCGACTCCGGCGCCATCCTCTGGATCACCAACGTGGGCAGGCACGAGAACGACCAGCTTGCGGCGCTGCCGCCCGACAACATAACGGTCTATCCCGGGGCGCTCGGCGGTGTCGAGACCCCGATGGCCTATGCGAACGGCACGGTCTACGTGCCCTACGTCGATCTCTACACCAACTGGTCCGCGACCAGCTCGCTCTCCATAGGCGTCGAGGGCGCACCCCAGGCGGAGATCCAGCCGGTCCCCGAGGGGACGGGAGGGCTTGTAGCCGTCGAGGTCGATACCGGCAAGATCCTCTGGGACAGGAAGCTTGACTCCATCAACGTGGGCGGTGCGACGGTCGTCAACGACCTGGTCTTCACGGCGACGTTCGACGGGGAGATCTACGCCTTCGATGCGGCGACCGGCGAGCAGGTCTGGAACTTCACGGCTCCTGCGGGCATCAACGCCTGGCCTGCGGTTGCAAACGACACCATCGTCTGGCCCTGCGGTGTCGGGGGCACAGCGCAGGTGATTGCGCTCCGTCCCGGCGGGATGGGGAACATGACGCCTGCACCGACAGCGACAGCGAACGTAACCCCGATGATCGTGCCGCCGGTCGGGAATCAGACGGGGAACGCGACACCGACAATGAACGTTACACCCACGCCGACCATGAACGTGACTCCGACTACGAACGCGACGCCGACGATGAACGCCACGCCCGCCCCGACCTCTGCCGGGAACGCGACGATGCTGAACGTCACCGCCGAGGACTTCGCGTTCGACACGGGGACCATCACGGTGCCCGCCGGGGCGGAAGTGACCATACTCTTCAGCAACCAGGACCAGGGCATCCCCCACAACATCGCGGTCTATGACACCGCCGCCCGGACAGAGCAGATCTTTGTCGGCGAGTTCATCACGGGGCCTGCCGAGACCACCTACACCTTCACGGCCCCATCCGAACCCGGGACCTATTACTTCCAGTGCGACGCCCACCCCTTCATGAACGGCGATTTCATCGTGGAGTGACCCGGAGCACACCGGCATGCGAGGAGCGGGGCAACTCCGCTCCTCACACCCCTTTCTCCTGTGATGACCTCTCCGCGAGGATAAGTATATATAACATGTACAGGATCGCCTCCCTCATGAGACCCAATGCAGTCCTTCTCGTGGCGCTCCTCATCGTGAGCGCCGGCTTGCTGGTCGCGGGATGCACCACGCCGGGTGGAGACGGCATTCAGCCGACCCCCACGGAGACGATGGCGACCCCGACCGTGACCGAAACGCCGTTTACGACCGAGACCCCGGCAGCCACAGCGACAACGGGCGTGACAACGGCAGCGACGACCGCAGCTGGTGGAGATAACGTGACATTCGATATCGCCGCCGAGAACATGGCGTTCGACACGGATACGATCATGGTGCCGGCGGGAGCGAACGTGACGATGTTCTTCGACAACCAGGACGACGGCATCCCCCACAACGTCGCGGTCTACACGGACTCCTCGGCAACCGAGGAGATCTTTGTGGGCGAGACCGTCACCGGCCCGGAGACGATAACCTACACCTTCACCGCTCCGGAGGAGCCCGGGACCTACTACTTCCAGTGCGACGTCCATCCCGAGATGAACGGCGAGTTCATCGCTGAGTGACCGGCACCCATCAACGGGAGATCCCCCGGATCTCCCTCCTCTTCTCAAGGAGTCGTGTCGATGAAGGCCCCGCCTGGATCGTTGACCCGGCGTATGGCCGGTCGATCGGACACAACCCTTATTAATCCGGATGTCATGCAGGGCAGGGCATGACAAAAGTTGCGGTTGTCATAGCATCCCTCTTCCTGGTTCTCGCACTCGCCGCAGGTGCGGGGGCGCAGGTGATGGGATCGAGCAATTTCAGCGATGTCAATGAGAGTTCAAACCAGACGAACGAAAGTACGCAGAACATGAGCGGCAACGAGACGGATCTCACGAACGCCGGATCCCCGCTTGCCGCGATACTCGAAGGCAACGCGACCCGGACGAACCTGACGGTCTCGAACGTTACGGCCGAGATCGGCCTTGAACTCGTCGCGGAGAACTTCACCTCGCCCCTTGCGATCACGTCCCCGGACGACGGGACCGGACGGCTCTTTGTCGTGGACCAGGTCGGCGTGGTGAGGGTCGTCGACGCGAACGGGACTGTGCTCCCCGAGCCGTTCCTGGACCTCAGCGAGAAGCTGGTCCCGCTCCGGCCGACCTACGACGAGCGCGGCCTGCTCTCCATAGCGTTCCACCCGAACTTCTCGGAGAACGGCAAGGTCTATGCCTTCTACAGCGCACCCCTGCGCGAGGGGGCTCCCGAGGGGTGGAACTGCACGAACCACATCTCCGAGTTCCAGGTCGATCCCGAGAACCCGAACCGGGTGAACCTGACCTCCGAGAAGGTGCTGATGTACATCGACAAGCCCTACCATAACCACAACGGCGGCCAGCTCGCCTTCAGCCCCGCCGACGGCTACCTCTACATCTCCCTCGGGGACGGCGGGCTGGCAAACGATGTCGGGAACGGCCACACCCCCGGTATCGGGAACGCCCAGGATCTCACGAAGATCTACGGCAAGATCCTCAGGATCGACGTGGACAACGTCACCGACGGGAACGTGACGGTCCCCGGGAACAACGTGACCGGGATGATGAACCAGACCGACAACATGACCGTCAACCGGACCGAAAACCCGCCCGAGCCGACCTGGACGACGTTTGCCGGCAGCCTCTACGGCATCCCCGCCGACAACCCGTTTGCGGAGAACCAGCCGGAGATCCTCGACGTCTATGCCTATGATTCCGTCCCGCCCGAGATCTACGCCTACGGGTTCCGGAACCCGGCCTACATGTCGTTTGACTCCGGCGGCAACAACACGCTCTTCGTCGCCGACGCGGGCCAGAACCTCTTTGAGGAGGTGGACGCCGTCTACCGTGGCGGGAACTACGGCTGGCATATCCGCGAGGGCACGCACTGCTTCGATCCGAACGCCACCACGAGTCCCCCGGAGTCCTGCAACACCACCGGACTCCTGGGCGAGCCGCTGATCGGGCCCATCTTCGAGGGCGGCCGTGACTTCGGCATCGTCATCGTCGGCGGCAACGTCTACCGCGGGACCGCGGCCCCGGAGCTCGACGGCAAGTACGTCTTCGGCTACTGGAGCGACAGTCGGACGGTGGGGAACGGCACGCTCCTCGTCGCGACGCCCCCGGAGGGGTGGACAGCACCGGAGTCCGCCGAGAACCTGACCGCTGAGGCGAACGCCATGTGGGAGGTCCAGGCGGTGAACATCACCGGCCAGGAGAACCTCGGCATGTTCCTGCGCGGGTTCGGCGAAGACGCCGACGGCGAGCTCTACGTCCTGACGAACGATGTCGGCGGTCCCGACAACACGACCAGCACCGGCAGGATCTGGAAGGTCGTGGCGCCCACCGGCGCCGGCCCCACCCCGACGATGAACGTGACGCCGGGGGCGACGGAGAACGTGACCCCGGCGGCAACAGAGAACGTCACTCCGGCCGCCATGCCTCCTGTCGGGGGCCAGGCCGGGAACATGACGCCGACCCCGACGGCGACGACGACGGCCGGGGGTGCTGTGACGGTGAACATTGCCGCGGACAACATCGCGTTCGACACGAGCACCATCACGGTGCCGGCGGGGGCGACCGTGACGATGGTCTTTAACAACCAGGACGACGGCATCCCCCATAACGTTGCCGTCTACGACAGCCCCCTCCGGTCCGAGGCGATCTTTGTCGGCGAGATCACCACGGGGCCCGCCGAGACCACCTACACCTTCACGGCCCCGTCCGAACCCGGGACCTACTACTTCCAGTGCGACGTGCATCCCTCCATGAACGGCGATTTCGTCGTCGAGTGATGCAGCAGAGGATGGGGGCACCCCCTCTCCTCTTTCCCGTGCGGATCGTTCCTCTTTTGCGGCATCCGGGAGCTTGGATGCCGGACCCTTGCCCTCTTCGGGCCGGGCGTATGGCCGGGAACTGCGGCTGGAAAAATTATAAATATCATGTCTGTGATGGCCCCTCCCATGAGGCCAATCCTGGTACTTCTGGCGGCGCTCATTCTCTTGAGTGTCGGTATACTGGCTGCAGGATGCACGATGCCGTCTGGGGAAGGCATTCTGCCGACTCCCACGGAGACGGTAGCGACACCGGCGGAGACCATGTCGCCTGATGTCACGGAGACGATGACGCCACCTCTGGCGACACCGACCGACGGCGAGATAAACACAACAGGACTGGGAGCCGCATACTGATCCGGCCTGACTGTTGAGATAATCGTGGACCTGATGCCCGGCATCTCTTCTCGTGCAGGTCTCCGCGGAACGCGCGGAGACCCCTGCGCCGGGTATTCCCGCGACTGCAGCGTCAAAAAAAGGGTTAGTGTTTCCTTCTCGCCCAGAGGAGGAAGGCCAGAGGCGCGAGGAGAGGCGCGTAGACGAGCGGTGCCGACTGGGCCATCGCCGATGCGGTGGTCGGCGCCGTCGTCGCCTCGGTGGTCATGTTCGCGGTCTCGTTGACCGTGACGTTCGTCTCTTCACCGATTGTGGTGTTGGTCTCCTCGCCGGTCGTGGTAGAGTTGGTCTCCCCGGCAGGGGTCACGCTCACCGGCGCCACCGTGATGGCGAAGATGGAGAACCCGGGCGTGGTTGCCTGGAAGCGGTAGTTTCCGTTCTCCTGGCCGAGGGCCGTGGTGTCCAGGATCTGCCAGCCGCCGTCGGCGTAGCGCATGAGCCTGACATCCCCGGCGGTCGCGTTGCGTGCCTCAAGCCAGTCGGCGGGGACATTGAAGAGTATCGTCCCGTTGCTGATGCTCTGCGGGTTTGCCCAGTTGAGCGTGATGCTGATGTACTCGTAGACCTCACCGACGGGGGGCTGAGCCGCAGCGGGGCGGGATGCCTCTTTGACGGTCACCATCAGCTTCGGGACGGTCTCGGCTGCCGTGACGGCAACGCTGCTGACCGATGAGACGCTGATCTCCGAGTAGGTGAACGTCTCGCCGCTCCTCAGGTTCTCACGGATTCCTGCGGAGAACGTGGGGGCGTTGCTCGCGCCGCCGCCACCACCACCACCGCTGCTCCCGGGGCTGCCCTGTGTCGGGGTGGGTTCGGGCACGGCGCCGGCCGCGACAGTGACCGCGGCGGTCGCCTCTGCGTCGCCTGCAGATGCCGTTACGTCCGTGGTGCCTTCGGCGAAGGCCGCAAAGAGCCCGGCTCTGTCGATCGAACCTACGTCCGGGTTGGAAGACGACCACGCGACGCTGATCCAGTCCATCCGGTTGTCGCGCTGGTCAAAGACGGTCGCCGTGAACTGCCGGGTATCTCCAGGCAGAACCGTGTCCGTGGCCGGCTCGATCTCAATGCGGGTCGGTGCCGGCGGGAGTTCGACGGTCACCGTCGCGGTTCCGGTCTCGTTTTCCGCCGTTGCGGTGATGGTCGCTGTGCCTTCGGCAAGCGCGCTGAAGAGTCCATCGGCATCGATGGTCCCGACAGCCTCGTCGCTGATCGTCCATGTCACTACCGCGTCGGGTGTCTCGTTGCCCTCCGGGTCATAGACGGTCGCGGTGAACTGCCGGGAGCCCCCGACATCCAGGGTGATCATCGACGGAGAGACAACAACTCCCGAGGAGAGCGTGGTGACTGTTACCTCCGCCGTCCCGTTCACGCTCTCTGCCGTTGCGGTGACGGTCGCCGTCCCGTCGGCAAGCGCGGAGAAGAGCCCATCGGCATCGATGGTCCCGACAGCCTCGTCGCTGCTCGTCCAGGCGATCTCAACGCCGGTCATCTCGGCACCGAACTGGTCGAAAGCGGTCGCGGTGAACTGCTGCGTCTCACCGGAGCCGAGGGTGATCGCCGAGGGTACGACGACGATGCTGGCGAGAGCCGGTTCTCCGTTGTTGACCGTGACGTTCGCCGTCGCGGTGATGTTCTCTACCGTTGCGGTGACGGTGGCCGTGCCTTCGGCAAGCGCGGAGAATATTCCGTCTGCATCGATCGCGCCGACGGTCTCATCGCTGCTCGTCCAGTTGACCGCAACGCCGCTCATGACGTTGCCGTCCTGGTCGCGAGCGGTCACCATGAACCGCTGGGTATCGCCGATAACGATGGT
Organism: Methanoculleus sp. UBA77; assembly: GCA_002499455.1. Classification (GTDB taxonomy): domain Archaea; phylum Halobacteriota; class Methanomicrobia; order Methanomicrobiales; family Methanoculleaceae; genus Methanoculleus. The sequence continues at coordinate 14,888 of DALN01000095.1, forward strand.
GGCCCCGGTCGGTGTGATCTGGATGCTGTCCAGGACCGGCTCAGCCGGCGCTTCGACAGTGACGGTAGCCGATCCGGTCACATTGCCTGCCGTTGCCGTGACGTCTGCCGTGCCCGCGGCGAGGGCGGTGAACGTGCCGTTCGCATCGATCGTGCCGATGGCCTCGTCGCTGCTCGTCCAGGCGATCTCAACGCCGGTCATGGCGCTGCCGAACTGGTCGAGAGCGGTTGCCGTGAACTGTTCCGTCTCGCCGATCGCGAGGGTGGCCGTCGTCGGTGTGACCGTGATCTCTGTCAGGACCGGCTCTTCGGCACTGACGGTGACGGTTGCGGTTTCGGTTGCGTCACCCGCCGTTGCCGTGACGTCCACCGTGCCCTCAGCGTGAGCGGTGAAGACGCCTTCCGTGTCGATCGTGCCGACGGTCTCATTGCTGCTCGTCCAGGTGACCGCAGCCTCCGGCAGTTCCTCGTCGAACTGGTCAAAGACGGTCGCGGAGAACTCTACTGTCTCGTTGACCTCCACAGTGACCGCCGGCGGCATGATCTCGATGCGCGTCGCCACCGGGTCGGCCGGCGTCTCACCGTTGACGGTGACGGTCGCCGTCGCGGTGATGTTCTCTACCGTTGCGGTGACGGTCGCCGTGCCCTCGGCGATGGCGGTGAAGAGTCCGTCCGTGTCGATCGTGCCGACGGTCTCGTTGCTGCTCGTCCAGGTGACCGCAACCCCGGTCATCTCGTTCTCGTCCTGGTCAAGAACGGTTGCCTCGAACGCCTGGGTGGCGCCGACCGCAAGGGTGGCCGTGGGTGGTGTGATCTCGATGGTCGTCGGTACCGGATCGACCGGTGCTGCTGCAGGGTCATAGACGAAGATGTAGAGGTTCGAGTTCGGGCTCATGCCCCGCTGCCAGACGATCGTGTTGCCGCTCGCCGCAGGATAGAGCTGTTCGTCGTAGATGTCCTCGGGCACAAACACGGACATCTCCTCGCCTCTGGCGAGGTCGTACATGTAGATGCTCCGCCGGCCGCCGTCTCGCATGTCCTCCCAGGCGATGAAGTTCTCGCTGATTGACGGTGAGACCTGATAACCGGAGTCGTTGGTGATCCGCTGTTCGCCGCCGGACGGGTTGTCGAGATCGGTCATGTAGATCTCAGGGTTCCCCGACCCGTGCCGGTAATCCTCCCAGGCGATGAGGCTCCCGGAGAGCGAGGGCCAGGACTGGAATGCCTGGAGCGTGGTTACCGCGCCTACGATCTCTCCGGCTGCGAGGTCGTAGTACCAGATCCTCTCGCCGTCCGTGTCGTCCACCCAGGCGACGTACTTCTCCGAGAGGGCGGGCCTGAACTCGGTGGCCACGGCCGAGAAGGGGATCGTCGTCCTTGCGTCACGCTCGATGACGTCTATGACGGCACCTTCTGCGATGTCGTAGACGACGATGTTCGTCGCGCCGTTGCTGTCGTCGTACCAGGCAACGTAGTTCCCGTGGACGGCGGGCAGCCACTGTTTGCCCGTATCGTTGGTGAGCTGTGTCTCGACGCTGGTAGAGCGGTCATAGAGATAGATATCCCAGTTTCCGTTCCGATCATCCTGCCAGACGATGTAGTTGCCCGAGATGGACGGCCTCTCCTGCGAAGCAGGATCGCTCGTTATCCTCTCTCCGGTGTAACCGGATGGCTGGGACCGGAATTGATCGATTGTTCCAAGATAGATGTCCTTATTGCCGTTCCGATCGTCTTCCCAGACGATCGTGTTGCCATCGATATCAGGGTGATTCTGCGCTCTGTCAAAGCCCCTGTATATGTGATCCCCGGGTGCAGCCTCTATCGCCGAAACCGGCGATATCAGCAGACCGATGATAGCAACTGCACATAATAATGCCAGGTGTTTGCGTTCAGTCATTCATTTCCCCCTTGCATGAGTCGCTCTCCACCTGCAGGACCGTGGTGCATACCTACCGGTAGGCACAGACAGACCGACTAAAGCAGGCGCTCTGGCGAGCGCCCGGCAGGCGTACTGCGAATTTCGATTTAAGACCCGGTCATAGGGTAGCCGGTGAATGCGTGAATAGCGGTATAAATATATATCCTTTACGGTGATTTATTCTAATATTTTTATAATATATTCAGAAATTTTTCATCAGCCCTCATGCGCATAGAGGTATCCTTACAGGCCCTCTCGTTCATCCAGGGTGAGGGATGCGAACGGATGGTCTTTTGCACGAATTGCCTCACCGGACGCTTCACCGGGTCGTCGCGGCGCCCGTGTGAGCCGGCGGAGGCGGGTCGGGCCATCCCCCTCCCTCCCGGCGGGCACGGTCGACCGGAGCGGAGCCGGCGACGAGCCGGATGCCCTCGCATGCTCCGTTGCAGAGATGGGCAGTCGAGGATGGGCCTCCGCCGTCGCCGGGGGGGCCGCACCGTCTCCTCGATCCTCTGCGCCGCCCGGAAAGGTTGTTGCCCTTCCGGGGACTCCCCATGATGACCGGGACCTTCGCATCTTCTCTCCCCGGACCCGTCGTCTGCGGCGGCACGGGCGAGGATGCTGCGTGCGGGATGCGATAAGGGTTGCCGGGGCGGGTGGTTCTGGATCGCGTAAGCGCCATTGGCGAGAAAAACCCGAAATGAGGCGGCGTGCGGGAGTCCGACGTCATTTCCCCGGATGTTACTGTATCATATCGAGTCACAGTGTTATGATACAGTAAGTCATCTACCGTAACATTCTTCCCGTTTACAGTAGTTTACAGTAACTATGGATCTCGATCATCTCCTCGCCCTCATCCGGGGTGGAGAGTCAGAGCGGGTTGAGTTCAAGAGGGCACCCTCGAGGACGCTCCACCATGAGATTGCCGCATTTGCCAATGCAGAAGGAGGACATCTCATCATCGGCGTCGACGACAACGGCAATATCGTCGGGACTGATGTGAAAGCGGCGCAAGAAGTGGTTACGAGCGCCTTCCAGCCGATAGTCCCACCGCCGCATATCGTCACCCATAAACTTTCCGTGAACAGCCGAGACCTTCTCGTCGTTGAGGTCGCAAAGGGCGGTTCCCTCTGTTCCGTCGGCGGTGTCGTCTACATCAGGGTCGGGACCGGTATCCGTCCTCTCTCGCTCCAGGAGATACTTATGCTCTCCTCCGAACTCGGGATCGTCGCCTGGGACAGGGCTCCGATTGCGGTTCTTGCGGAGGCCGATCCCCACTATATTGACTGGTTTTTTGAGGCACTGGAACAATCCCGGGGAAAGATGATCGCAGGTGAGGATCGCAGTCGCTACCTTCGCAGTGCCGGGGCCGTGAGAGATAGGATGCTGACCAACGCAGGCGTTCTCTTCTTCACCGACGCCGGTGGGTATATCCCCCACGCCCGTATCCGCATGATCCGGATGGTGGACGGAGAGCCGGTCTGGAGCCGGGAGTTTGAGGGGCCGGTCTGGAAGGTGATCGACGCTGTGTACTCCAGCCTTCTTGCCGAGATACGGAAGATCGAGGTGATCGTCGGGGCGCGGCGGGTCAGGGTTCTAGAGTATCCGCCCAGGGCTATCAGGGAGGCGGTCATCAACGCCGTCGCTCACCGGAACTACACCGTGAGCGCCGACATCAGGATATTCCTCCACCCGGACAGGATTGAGATCAGGAATCCTGGCGGGCTGATGCCGGGCGTCGATATCGACGATCCCGAGCACGTTCCCCGGAACCCGACGCTCTCGAACCTCCTCTACGACACCGGGTTTGTCGAGCGCTATGGCTACGGGATCCACCTGATCCGGCGTGAGGTTGCAGAGCACCCCTTCTGTTCGGTCGCCTTCTCGACGGCACCGAACCGGTTCAGCGTCACCTTCCAGAAGAAGACCGGATCCCTGACCGACGAGACGGACCGGAGGATCCTCGACGCCATCCGTGAACCCAGAAGGAGCGGTGAGATTGCCCGGGAGGTCGGGCTCTCCAGGCCCACGGTCGTCAGGAGGCTGAAGACCCTGGAGGGGCTCGGCCTGGTCCGGCAGGAGGGAGCAGGGGCTCACGTTCGTTATATAGCGGTTCGATGAGGGATGCGGAGGCAGCAGAGGGAGTCGTAGCGTCTCACAGGTTATCGTAGGCGTTCTTCCGATGGTCGAGATCGACTGCCATGATAACAAGCTGTTGATGCTCAAATGCCAGGATCACCCGGTAGACCCCTACCCGCAGGGAGAATAGCGGGGAATTTACCAGACGCTTCACTTGCAGGTGAGATGACTCATCTTCCGCCAGCAGTTCCAGCGCTCTGACAATCCTTACAACAGTCTCCTTTGGAAGGTGCTTTAACTTGCGCTGGACCCTTTTTGAGTAGATGAGCGAGTATCTCACTCAATCCCCAGGTCCCGCTTCAGTGCTTCATGCGTTACAAACTCGCCCCGCCTGATCTCATCGAGCGATGCCTGAATATCGGCGATTGTCTCAGGGCTCAGGGGTTCACAGTCTTCGGTCTGCTCCAGCAGCCGGCGCACTACGGAGCGATATGGTTCTCTGGGGTAGCGGCGCAGACGGTTCAGCCTGTCCCGGTCGGATCTGGTGATCTCGATCGTGGTCGTCTCCTCGGTCATAAGGTGTTATGGGTTTCTATGGGATATAAAAGCATGACCATGGTTTGAGGGGCCGGAGGTCACGCTTCAGCATGCTGTGTACCACGAACCGGCCCCGGCAGTCCGCTCAGGGCACATGGGGCTCAGCCTCCTCGTTCCTATCGGCCGGCGCACGGCACCATGGCAGGGGGATCCGCCGGGACGGCGATGCAGGCTCTCCGGCCTGTCCCGGTCAGATCCGGCGATCTGGATCGTGGTCATCCCGTCGGTCGTGCCGGGTTCACATGCCGTCATGCGATATGAGTCGGGCTGCCCCGGGGGAGGCCCTGCCCCCTGTTCCTTTCAACGACATTTCCCGCCGTTATATCCGCACTGGAATGATCCCGGCGTCCTGATGCAATACCGGCAGCTTTTTAATGGAGCACCTGAGATAATCGCGCCTATGACAGGTACGGGCGAGGACGCCGGGGTTTCGGAGGTGGTGAGCACGATCCTGATGGTGGCGGTCGTGGCCATCCTCGGGGGGATCGTGGCATCGCTGGTCTTCGGGATCGGGATGCCGGAGGAGCC
>DALN01000095.1:20038-21328 GCA_002499455.1 Methanoculleus sp. UBA77
CGGAGATCCGGTGCTGGATCGGCGGGGTCGGGGGGACGAACGAGAACTTCACGCTGGAGACCCGGGCGGGGGCGACCGGGAGTCGCAACGTCACGGCTGCGACGCGGGTTGTCGTCGTCGGGACGTTCGCCGATAACGATTCGTGGATACTGCTCGATAAGACGCTTTGAACCGGCGGGGACTGGTCCAATCTTCTGACATAGACAGGGGCGAGGGGCCATGGGATGCCCTGGGGCAGGGGGCGATCACGGAGTGATGCTGTTATGAGGGTTGGGTACTGCTCCGGGAAACACGGAACCGGGATTGAACCCTCCACGCCCGATCACTCTTGCCGGTACGGGTTGATGACCGTGATCCCGGGGATGCGCAGGAGATGGGCATCTTCCGTGATGATCGTATCGATGCCGGACTCGATCATCGTTGCGGCAAGAAGTGCGCCCCGGAAATGGACGTGATGGCTGTCCCGGATCCGGTGGGCAGAAAGGATGGTCGTGCTGCCGTAGCCGACGACGTTCCAGCCGTCAAAGTCCTGGATGTCCCGGATGAACCGGGTCACATCCTCGACCGGCATCGGGTTTTCGACCTTCTCGGTCACGACCACCGAGAACTCCGCGAGGTTCTGCACCGAGACCGAGTAGCGCTTCTCGGATCGCCAGCATGCCGTAACGATGTCCCTTGAGATCCGCCGTTTTTCGGGGGCATCCGCATCGAAGAGGTAGACGAGGACGTTTGTGTCAATCAGCGGCGGGTTGCCGGTCATACAGGTCCTTCCTTGACGTATATTTCTTTGCCCCGAAGTGGTACGCCTTCCCGGTCAGTTCGAGGGCGTCCTGCGCGATCTCCTCCTGTGTCTTTATCCTGATCCAGATCTTCATTGCCTCGGTCGCCGCTTCACCAAGCGCTCCCTTCCGCTTCCCGAGAACCTTTTCGACCAGTTCCCGGAACTCCTGCTCTGTCCGATCGTCGATGCTCAGGGTTATCGTGCCCATATCTGTAAGTGTATTTTATAATTATTTAAATATTTCAAATATGTAAATGCATCCGCCGTGGCCGGCAGCCGAAGCGGGGAGGGGGCAGGCCGGGGGTAGGCTCTTCTGGTGCGAGCCTGGAACCTGCCTTCAGAACGGGAAGATCGCGTACTGGATGTACCAGATATACTGCACCACCGGTATCCAGAAGTGGTAGCCCTCCCGGCAGCTCGTTGCGAACCGGAAGTCGACGACGAGTCTACCTTGAATACTGCGGATCGGCTCCCCCGGCAGTATCGTTTCAGTCTGATGCGGCCGTTTC
>DALN01000095.1:21407-22347 GCA_002499455.1 Methanoculleus sp. UBA77
AACCGGCTTCTACCCGAACCGCTGCCGGGCCAGAACGAGGGCCCGATGAGCCAGCCGGATGCAGAACGCTGCTTCCTCCTCACAAACAAGCGATCCGCTGTACTGGACGTTATGCCTGGCAACCCGGAGTTTATCAAAGGCGTTCAGGAGATCGGCGATCTCAGGGTCGTCACCGGAGGCATGCCGTACTGCGGTAACGAGGCAGGCGTGGCTCCGCTCGACGTAGCCTGCAGCAGATACGTCCGGACGCTGTGAAACGCACTGTTGTACGCGGCAAGGTGAGCTATCTCGTACTCTTCGATCGCCACATTCTTCTCCGCGGCACGAAGGAACCTCGCCGCGGATGCGAGAGAGTCGGGGACGCGCTCCAACGCTTTAGGGTCGGGCCGGATGAGGCCGCGGTCGACGCACTCCCGCCACCTCATAGGCGAGTCCCCCTGACAAGCATGTGGTTCTGGAGGACGCTCGCGGCAAACGGGTCGCCTTCCTCTTTCATCCGCTCCCACCGGTAGTAGGGGACGACCGTCAACTGCACCTCCCGATCGGTCTCCGCCTCCAGTGCCGGCANNAGGATCAGGATGTCGATGTCGCTCTGCTCATCGAAAGTCCCCGCCGCAGTGCTCCCGTAGACCGCGACCGCGATGCTTTCGGGCGCGAGGTCCTCGATGCCGGCCCGGACGAGGAGGAGGGCCATGCAGGCTCGCTTCAACTCCCTGACGGCAAAGGAGTCGTTGTCGAGGGAGAGGAGCCGTGCGGTGCCGAGGCGCGTGACGGTGATCAACCCGTCGCGCTCGAAGGCATCGGCATACGCTTTGACGCTTGCCGGACTGACCCCGATCTCCCGGGCGAGTTTATTGATGTGGATCTCGCCCGTGGGGTGGGTGAGGAACCAGGCGAGGACCCGGAACCCGACAAACGTCTCGAACTCCCGGAGCATACA
>DALN01000049.1 GCA_002499455.1 Methanoculleus sp. UBA77
CTCCCGGCACTCCGGACAGAGCATGTTCCTCTTCCGGTCCAGCTCGTCCAGCGTCCGCGGCCGGAACATCACGCACTCGGGGTTATCGCAGTGGTCGAGGCCGAGGAGGTGGCCGAGTTCGTGGGCTCCCTCTTTTGCGGCCCGGTCGATCAGGTCGGCATCGTCCGGTGTCCTGCCGTAGTAGTCGTTTCCGAGACGGGCGGTCGAGACGACGGCGACGCCGCTTGCCGGCCTCGCGAGGCCGAAGACGAAGTCGCATGCGCCGACGTAGAGGTCGCGGGAGGTGACGAGCAGCAGCGGCCCGGAGATTGCGTACCTGCGGGTGAGGGTGTCCTGCAGACGGTCCAGGATCTTCTGAGCATCGTGCTGGTCACGGTTCCTGTCGTAGCCGTCGATGAGGAGCGGGTACTCGACGAGCCCGGTCTCTCGTCCCAGGATCATCGCGATCATCCGGGCAACCGGGAGTTCGAGGCCTTCCGGGGCCTGCCGGTCCCAAAGAATATTGATGCCCATCACCTAAGATCTGGGTAATGTGTCAGTATAAACGTATTGAGCGGAGTATCGGGGAGTATATTGCCAGGCGATACACCCGTGCCGTGGAAGTGGGCATCGGCAACAACCCCGACGCCGCACGGATCGTCGCCGCCGCCGGTGCTCTCGTTCTCTGCACCGATATCAGGCCCGGTATCCGGCACGACGATCTGACCGTCGCGGTCGACGATATCTTCGAGCCCGAGCCGGAGCTGTATGAGGGTGCGGACCTGATCTATGCCATCCGTCCCGGCGTGGAGATGGTCCCGCCGCTGATCGCGCTTGCCCGCCGGGTCAACAGCGACCTTCTTGTCTACCACCTGGGCTGCGAGATCTACGAGGACGGCGGCGAGGTCCTGGACTGCGGTCCGGTCCTCCTCCACCGCTACCACCGCCGCTGCCCCTAAAAGAGCGTCGCCTGGCCGGGGGGCGGGCTGTCGCGGGTCTCTTTCGTATCGGCAGGGGGATCGTCGTCCCCTGACTTCTTGCTTTTGCCGGGGGCCTTCTCTTTGCCGGATGCCTTCTTCTCTTTCGCCTTCTCCTCCTTTGCCACGTCTTTGACGATCTTCGCGGCCCGAGTTTTATCGTGGATGAAGAGGTTCAGTTCGTCGGCGTCGAGCCCGAACTCGCGGACGTAGCCCGCCGGGTCCTGCTCGACCAGGATGCCGATCGCGGTGAAGAAGTCCTCCCTGAGGGCATCCTCCGGTATATGGGTCATCTCGCTGAGCTTCCGGGTCAGGCCGGCCCGGATCGCCTTCTGCTTCTTTGACGCGCCCATCTTCTGCCAGCGCGACGGCGGCATGATCCGGCCGTGGATCCCGCTGCCCCCGGCGGCGTCGGCGACGCCGAGGAGCATCACGGCGCTCGCGTATCGCCAGAGGGTGTAGTACTGCCGGCGGTAGGTCCGGCCGATGTACTCGTCCGCCCGTGCGAGGCAGGCGTAGCCCTGCGCCTGTGAGGCGAGGTCGGGCAGCTGGTCGAGGTTCCCCTCGAGCCACTGCTCGACGGCGTCGGGGGTGTCCTCGACCTCGACCGCCATCCGGAGCAGGTCGGCGTCTCTCCGCCCCTTGAATGTCGCGCCCACGAGCTCGAAGATGGTGGATCGCTCGTCCTTTGCGGAGGTCTGGACGTCGCCCACCTCGAGCCGGTCGTTCCCGATGGCCGCGGCGTAGAGCATGTTCACCGCGGCACGCATGTCCCCGCCGGCGCGTTCGGCGATCCCTTCGAGCGCGGCGGGATCGCACGCCACGCCCTCCGTGGTGCAGATATGGCGGAGGCGCGGGACGATCGAACGGGCCTGGAGCGCCCGGAACTGCACCGGCTCCGTGGCCGTCTTGAGTTCTTTCGTGAGGGCGTAGTAGTCGTTTGCGATCAGGATGATGGGCTGCCGTGACTCGGCGATGATATCCACGATCGCCTTCGCCCCGCCCCGGTCCGCCTGCCCGTGCAGGTTGTCGGCCTCGTCGAGCAGGATGAGTTTGCGGCTCGCCCCGGAGAGGCTGGCCGTCGTGGAGCCCGAACCCGCCACCCGTTCGAGAGCGGCTTTGGTCCGCTGGTCGGAGGCGTTCAGCTCCACGACCTCCCAGTTCATGTCGTTTGCGAGGGCATGGGCGCTCGAGGTCTTCCCGATGCCGGGCTTCCCGTAGAGGACGAGCGGCTTCTTCTGCCGCGTCCAGTCCCGCGCCCACTCGTACATCTGCCTGACTGCCCCGGAGTTCCCCACGACGTCCTGGAGGCGCTGCGGCCTGTACTTCTCCGCCCAGTCCATATGGATCTATTCGGCGTGGGGCATCAAAAACCCAACCCCGGCGGTGGCGTACTGGCCCGTGCCGCCTCCTGCCGCACGAGCGCCGCCGGTTCCGGCCGGCCGCTCCGGCGGGCGTTTTCCGGGGATCGGGGCCGGCCGGGTGCATCCCGGCGGTATCGGTTCCCTGAGCAGAGTGCATAATACCGGGGAATCAAATACATTATCTCTGATGAGGCTGAATACCATAAAGAAAAGTAGATTGTTGGTGTTCTTGTGGTGAAGGATTGCTCCACCGATACGGTAGCACAGGCCGTCAGGGAATACGAGGGCGTCACCCGGAAGAAGATGATCGGGGATATGATCCGGTCTCTCCGCATCGAAAGCCCGGATGTCGTCGCCTCGTTCGGGGAGGATGCCGCGGTCATCCGGCATAATGCGGAGGATGCGCTGCTCCTTGCAGCAGACGGTATCTGGAGCAGGCTCATGGAGGCGGACCCGTTCTGGGCAGGGTACTGTGCCGTGCTCGTGAACGTTCACGATATAGCCGCCATGGGAGGAAGGCCTGTCGCCATGGTCGATATCCTTTCTGCCACGGACGACCGTATTCGTGACGAGGTGACCCGGGGCATGGTCGCCGCATCCTCGCAGTTCGGCGTCCCGATCGTGGGCGGGCACCTGCACCCGGAGACACCCTACAGCGTCGTGGATGTGGCGATCCTCGGGACGGCCCGGATGGACCAGATCATCTTCTCGGATACGGCTGAGGAAGGCGACCGGGTGATCGCGGCGATCGATCTCGACGGCCGGGTGCACCCGTCGTGCTGCTACAACTGGGACTCCGTCACGATGAAGCCGGCAGAGGTGGTGCGGGCCCAGATCAAGGTGATGGAGGATCTGGGAAAGGCGCACCTGGTGACGGCCGGGAAGGATATCAGCAACCCGGGGGTCATCGGGACGCTCGGCATGCTCCTTGAGGTGAGCGGGAAGGGTGCGGTTATCGACCTTGAGGCGATCCCCCGCCCGGACCTCGCCGCAATCAACCTCTCCTTCGAGCAGTGGGTGCGCATGTACCCCGGCATGGGGTTCATCCTGACCGTAAAGGCAGAGCACGTGGAGGAGGTCTGCCGCCGGTTTGCCGCGGTCGGGATGGCGGCGGCCGCGATAGGCGAGGTCGACGGGAGCAAGCGGCTCTCGGTCAGGTACCTGGGCCGGGAGACGCAGGTCTTCGATCTCGACCGGAACGGCATCATGCGGATCTTCTCCGAAGGGGGGGCATGCCGGTAACGGTCGGGTTCGGGGTGGCGGCCCCTGACAAGAAGATCCTCGCGACTGTCCGGGCGGTCGCGGGCAGGGTCAATCTCATCCTTTTTTCCGGTCCGGGCTCTCTCGGTTCGTTCGGGGACGGCGTGACGGTGGTCGAGGCGGAGGAGCCCGAGGCAGCCCTCGTTGCGGCTCTCGCCGCGGGCAGGATCGATGCCGCCGTCAGGGGCACGCTCCCCGCCTCCACCACGCTGAAAGCCCTCAAACAGGCCACGGGCGTCGACCACCTGGAGCGGATCGCCCTCCTCGAGACCGCCGGCGGGTGCCTCTTCCTCCTTGCCCCGGTCGGGGTCGACGAGGGCTGGACGGTCGAGGAGAAGGTGCGGTTCGTCGAGCGCGGCCGCGAGATTGCCCGGAGTTTCGGGCTGCCTGATGGTGTGGCGGTCCTCTCGGGGGGAAGGCTCGGGGATCTCGGGCGGCACCCGGTCGTCGACCGGACGATGGCGGACGCCGAGCTTGTCGCCCGCCTGACCGGGGCGGTGCATGCGGAGATCCTGATCGAGGAGGTGCCGGGACAGTACGGGATGGTCGTCGCCCCGGACGGGATCTCCGGGAACCTGATCTTCCGTACGCTCACGTTCCTCGGGAACGGCGTCGGACACGGTGCTCCGGTGGTAAATATCGATAAAATCTTCGTAGATACGTCGCGCGCCTCAGCAGATTATACGAATGCAGTAATGCTCGCAAAATCATTGGCAGAATCGAGAAAATCCTGAATCGTGGGCCGGTTGCTAAAACAGGCCCTTCTCCGCCGCCGTTTCAATCGCTCTGATTCTCTGTCTGGTATCCGGATGCCCTCTCCATATGCATCCCCGATGGAGAAGAGAAACGCAAATTTTGGAGATAATCCCGAAATGTTTTTATACTAACTCATACACCTCTTTTTAGAGGTGGAATTAGATATGGCAGATCTACCTATTGCTGCGGTTGTACGTATCGCAAAGAAGAATGGTGCTGAGAGGGTCGGCAGCGACGCTGCTGCTGCACTCGTTGTGAAGGCCGAGGCATACATTGCCGAGCTGACCAAGGAAGCCAACAGGCTTGCCCAGCACGCGGGACGCAAGACGATCAAGGCAGAAGACGTCGACCTCGCGGTTAAGTCCGCGTAATTCGACCGATCTCTCTTCTCTTTACCCGGGGGCTCACCAGCCCCCTTCTCAGGTCTCTGTTCTGCGGGTTTTTGCCGGACGGTGTGTGAGAAACTATCAGACTTCGAGTCACAAAGAACGTGGAACTCAGTAAGAAGTTTCTGAAACTCCCCTTCGCGGCTTCGCGCCTTTCGCGTGAGGCCGTGTTATCGCCCATAAACTGTCATCTCACGCGAAGCCGCGAAAAACGCGAAGTTTGGTAGATGGGTATGTAGCTCTCCTCCGCACCAGACGGTACTCAAGCTGGTTTCGCTCACACTTTACGGCATCGATCAAGACCACACCGCTGCCAGGTACTGACATTAGCGAAGTACCGGAACGGAAGCACGCGGGACCCACCTCTCACCGTCAGACACCCGGCCGCCACCCGGATGCCCCGCAGAACGCCTCTCCCTGCGATTCCGGCCGGGTTGCAGGCCGGCACGATGAAATAGGCGATCCCGCCGNNCCCAAAAAATTGTCGTTATGCCCCTCTGTTCAGAGGGTTCCCTTGGTGCTCGGCACGTCGCCTTCCTGCGCGGGATCGATCGCCACGGCCGCGCGCAGGGCCCGCGCGAACGCCTTGAACGCCGCCTCGCAGACGTGGTGGTCGTTCCGACCTGTCGCCGTGATATGGGCGGTGATCCCGGCCTTCGTGCAGAGACTGTAGAAGAAATGCTCGATGAGGTCGCCGGGGATGCCCCCCGGTCCCGCCGGCGAGAACTCGGCCGCAAAGACGAGGTAGCCCCGCCCGCCCACGTCGAGCGCAACCCGCGCGAGCGCCTCGTCCATCGGGACGGCGGCGTCCGCAAACCGGGTGATCCCCCGCCCGTCCCCGACCGCTTCGGCAAGGGCCGTGCCGAGGACGATCCCGATATCCTCGATGGTGTGGTGTGCGTCCACGGGAAGGTCGCCGGTCGCCCGGACGGTGAGGTCAATTCTGCCGTGCCGGGCAAACGACGTCAGCATGTGGTCGAAGAACGGTATCCCGGTATCGATCGCCCCCGTCCCGCTCCCGTCGAGGTCGAGGGAGAGGCTGATATCGGTCTCCTTCGTCGTCCGGCGGATCTCACTCCTCCGCATGCGCCGCCTCCAGGACTTCGGGGAGGTGCACCTTCCCCGCATAGAGCGCCGAGCCGAGGACCGCCCCGGCGGCCCCCGCATCCCTGAGCGCCCGGACGTCTCCGACAGCCGATATCCCGCCCGATACGACGACCGGGATCTTCGTTCTCGCGAGGAGGTCCGTCACGGGCTTGATCGCGATCCCCTGCTGGAGCCCCTCCACGTCCACGTTCGTGTAGAGGAGCGCTCCCGCGCCGAGGGCCTCGAACCGCTCCGCCCAGGCAAGGTAACTGCCCGCGGGCTGCTCCCAGCCCTCGATCATCACTTCGCCCGCCCGGGCGTCGATCCCGGGCATGACCCGCTCGCTCCCGAACTCGTCGGCGAGCGTCCCGACCACCTCCGGCGACCGGACGGCGAGGGTCGAGAGGATAACCCGGTCGATGCCGGTATCGAGCCACCCGGCGGCGTCCTCCACACTCCGGATCCCGCCGCCGAGTTCCACAAACGCGTTCGTCTCCCTGATGAGCTCCCGGATCAGGTCGGCGTTCTTCTGCGCCCGCCCGAACGCCCCGTCCAGGTTGACGATATGGAGGCCGTCCGCCCCCAGGTCAAGCCACCGGCGTCCCCAGGCGGCCGGTTCCCCGTAGACCGTCGCCGCCTCAGGCCGCCCCTGCACGAGCTGCACGCACCGCCCGTCCAGGATATCGACTGCAGGATAGATCTCCATGCTCTCAGCGTATGATCCGTTCAATGGGCATGACTAATATGTCTTTTGCGCCCGCCCGCTTCAGCTGGTTGATCAGCTGGTAGACCCGCTCCTCTTTGACGACGGCGTGAACGGCGACCAGGTTCTCGTCGGATGCCACGTCCATCACCGTCGGCCCGGAGAGGCCGGGCAGCACCTGCCGGACGTCCGCAAGGGCGCTCCGGTGGACGTTCATCATCAGGTAGCACTGCCCCTTCGCCCGGATGACGCTCTCGAGAGCGAGGACGAGCTCGTCGATCTTCTCCCGCTTTGCCGCGAGCGAGGCCGGGTTTGCGACCAGGATCGTCGTGGACGTGAGGACCTCCTCGATGACGCGGAGATGGTTCGTCCGCAGCGTCGTCCCCGACGAGGAGAGGTCGACGATGGCGTCGGCGATACCGAGGTGCGGCGTCGCCTCGCAGGCCCCGCCGACGGTGACGACCGTCACGCCGATCCCGCGCTCCGCAAAGAACGTGCGGGTGATCGCCGGAAACTCCGTCGCCACCGTCGCCCCGTCGAGATCGGCGACGGTCTCGATACCGGACTCTTCCGGCACGGCGACGACGAGCGTCGCCTTTCCGGTCTGCAGGTCGAGGATCTGCTCGACCGCGGAGCCCCGCTCCATGACCATATCCCTCCCGGTGATGCCGAGGTCGGCGACGCCGCTCGCCACGTACTCCGGGATATCGATCGGGCGGGCAAAGAGGATCTCCACGTTCGGGTCGCGGGTCCGGGTGATGAGCCTCCGCTCTCCCCCGTCGACCAGATGGAGGCCGCTCTTCTCGATCAGGTCGTTGATCGGCTGGGCGATCCTTCCTTTGTTCGGGATGGCGAGACGGACGAGCCCGGGTCCCGGGCCGTGCTTTCGGGATAATGGTTTACTCATGGGCTACGAACTCCAGAATGGGAGGGGTTAGAAGGTGGAGAGTTCTCCCCTGATGACCTTCTCGGTGATGGTGGGTGTCTTCTCCAGCCACGCGTCGATGACTCCCTCGACGTCGGGCTTGATGGACCTGATGTCATAGCCGGGCTTCGTGAGGATCTGGGCGCTTGCCACGTGCGGCTGGTCGATCGGGTAGCCGATCTGGGAGAGCATGCGGACGTACATCTCTTCGATGCCGTCGACCTCCTTGACACAGTCCTGCGCGATCTGCGTCGCGAGGAGGTTGTAGATCTTGCCGATGTGGTTGATCGGGTTCTTGCCGCTTGTCGCCTCCATGCTCATGGGGCGGTTCGGAGTGATCAGCCCGTTCGCGCGGTTGCCGCGGCCGACGGAGCCGTCGTCGCCCATCTCGGCCGAGGTGCCCGAGACCGTCAGGAAGACGCTGCCGGCATCGAGATCATCGGCGGTGTTGATCGCGACGTTCACCTTTCTCTTCGTGAACTGCTGTGCCACGGCGGCGATCTGCTCGGTCAGGACGTTCTTCTGCTCGATATACTCGGTGATGCTCGAGCAGTAGCGGTCCACGAACGCCATCGCGATCGTGAGGGTGATGGCGTCGCCGTCGCGCAGGCACATGATCTTGCAGTCCTGGCCGATGACCGGGTACTTCGGGCGGAGCGTATCGTCCATGAACGCCGCGACGCCCTTGACGATGCTCTCAGCCTCGCTGAACGGCGCGTGCCCGACACCGAACGAGGTGTCGTTCGCCCGCGGGACCTTGCCCGAACAGGTCTTGAAGACGTCCTGCAGGTCGGTCGACCCCTTCCCCATCCGGCAGTCGACGATGACGTCGCGGTCCATGTTGATGATGGGGAGGATCTGCTTGATGTAGTCCCGTGCCGCCTCGACGGCGATCGCGTCTGCGGGGATGTTTATGCCGTTGAAGGCCTTCGTGGCCCGGCCCGAGATGAGGAAGTAGATCGGCCTCGTGATCCGGCCGCCGCCGAACTTCGGGAGCGACTCTCCCGCCACGACCTCGCCCTGGTCGGTGTTGTGGTGCAGGACGCTGCCGCACTCCTCGAGGTACGACCTGCTGAGCGCACGGCTGATCGACTCCGCGATGCCGTCTGCGAGGCTGTCCGGGTGGCCGAGGCACTTTCTCTCCACGAGTTCAATCCGCTGCTTCTCGATCGGGATCTGGTCAAGCCCTTCAACGCTGATATTCCTGGTCATCAAATCCACCGTAGTTCTAAACTATTATAAAAGAAATGATTGCAATTCATATAACCATTTCTAACCGTCGTTCCTGAGGCGGATGTCGGAACGGATACCGATCTTGCAGTTCCCCTCCCTGAAGACCCGCACCATGCCACCGCTCTCGGAGACGGTGATCCCGATTGCCGGGATCTCGTGCGTTATGGACGCCGTTGCCCGGTGCCGCCCCCCGAGACCGCCCGGGAGCGAGATGCCCCGCCCGGTGACGTCGAGATAACGTCCTGCCGACTTTACCTCGCCGGTCTTGTCGATGACGAAGACCCCGTCGAGCTGGGCGAACTCCTTGATGCTCTCCCAGTTGTCCTTGTTCTTGATGTCGCGGAGGGCCGGGGGCTGCCCCTGGTAGGGGTTGAGGATCGCCTGGTGGGAGTGCCGGAAGATCTCTTCCGGGTCCCCGATGATGAACGCGGTGCCGATAGACCGTCCCTCCCGGCCCTCGACCGCGATCTCGAGGGCGAGCGAGAGGGCCGCGTGGAGCACCTCCCGGGGGACGATATCGGAGAAGTCTTTCAAGTTGATGAAGTTCTTCCCCTCCTCGATGTCGTAGATGATGACCGCGTAGGGGAAGACGCCGACGACGAGGCCGCTCTCCATGCTCCGCCGGAGGTAGAGGTGGACGGCGGCATCGAGCATGTGCCGCTCGCTCACCTCCAGGATGTCGTGCATCGTGAGGTCTTTCAGGACATCGAGCTGGAGTTCCTGGACCCGGATGATCGGGATCTCGGGCAGATCCGGGATGACCGGGAACGGTTCGACGAACGAGACGACCGCCCGTGCACCGATTTTGAGCGCCACGTCGCAGGCGGTGACAAGCATCAGGTCGCCGTTCATAACACCTCGCGGATCAGCCCCGGAATCTCTGAGGGTCTTGACGCGACCGGGACGTTGAGGGCGGCAAGGCGCCGGACCTTGGAGCGGGCGTCGCCCTCGCCGCCCTCGATGATCGCCCCCGCGTGGCCCATCCTCTTCTCCGGAGGAGCGCTCACGCCGGCGATGTAGGTGACGACCGGGAGATCGGTCGACCGGACGCCTTCTTCCTCCAGGTTCCCACCGACCTCGCCGATGACGACGACCGCCTTCGTCTGCGGGTCCTCCTCGAACCGTGCGAGCACGTCCACGAACGTCTGGCCGATCACCGGGTCGCCGCCGATCCCGACGACCGTGCTCTGGCCGATGCCTGCGCGGGTGAGCTCGTCGACGACCTCGTAGGTGAGGGTACCGCTCCGGGAGACGACCCCGACGTTCCCGCGGCGGGTGAGGTGGGCCGGCATGATCCCGAGTTTGCACTCTCCCGGCGAGAGGAGGCCCGGACAGTTCGGGCCGATGACCGTGCAGTCGTGGAGTTTCGCGTAGGCGATCGCCTTCATTGCGTCGTGGACCGGGATGTGCTCGGTGATGACGACCGCAAGCTCGATCCCGGCGTGCGCCGCCTCCATGATCGAGTCGCCCGCGGCGCCTCCGGGGACGAAGCAGACGCTCGCGGTCGCGTCGTGCTCCCTGAGCGCCTCACGCACCGTGTTGTAGACGGGGACGCCGTGAACCTCACGCCCGCCCTTGCCGGGCGCGACCCCGGCGATGACGCCCCGCCCGCCGACCTCGCGGGCGTAGGCGTTCATCAGCTCCGTGTGGAACGTGCCCTGCTTGCCGGTGATGTTCTGGACGATGACACCGAGGTTCTTGTCGCCGTAGATCATGATACGACCTCCATCGCCGCCTTCACGGCCGCATCCATGCTGTCGAGCATCCGGTAGCCGCACTCGGCGAGCAGCCGCCGCCCTTCCTCCTCGTTCGTCCCGGCCATCCGGACGATGACCGTCGGCGCGACGCCGGCGGCGATGATGCCTTTTGCCACCTCGTCGCACCGGGTGATGCCGCCAAGGAGGTTGACCACGATCACCGAGACCTTCGGCATGCTCGCGACGAGCCGAACAGCGTGCTTCACGCGCTCCTGGTCGGCGCCGCCCCCGACATCGAGGAAGTTTGCTGCCCTGCCGTTGTAGTACTCGATGAGGTCGAGCGTCGACATCGTGAGCCCGGCGCCGTTGCCGATGACCCCGATGGTCCCGTCGAGTTCCACGTAGGAGAACCCGTGCTGCTCGGCCTCGCGCTCGCGCTCGGAGAGGTCGCGGTTGACCTCTATTCCCTGCCGGGCGAGGGCGTTGTCGTCGACGATCAGCTTCGCGTCCGCCGCATAGACCCCCCGCGGCGTCGTCACCAGGGGGTTGATCTCCGCGAGCATGGCGTCTTTGCCCTGGAATACGTGGTAGAGGCTGTTGATGACGGGTGCGAGTTCCTTCGGTGCTCCGCCGAGGAGTTCCCGCATCAAAAACGGCGGGATGTCGCGGAGGAGCGGGGATACGACGACCTTGCGGATGGCGGTTACATTGCTCTCGATCTCCACCCCGCCCGCGTCGGCAAAGAGGACCACCGGCTGCTTGCTCGACCGGTCGATGGCGATGCTGACATAGTACTCGTGCTCGATCGCGAGCCGCTCCTCAACCAGGACCTCCCTGACCGGGATGCCCTTGATCTCCCGCGAGAAGAGTTCGCGGGCTGTCGCGAGCGCCGACCCGTTATCGGCCATCAGGACGCCGCCGGCCTTCCCCCGGCCGCCGACATCCACCTGCGCCTTCAGCACCACGCCGTCACCCAGTTCCGCCAGGTGTGCCGTGACCTCTTCCGGCGCCCGGATGAGGGCACCCTTCGGGACCGGGATGCCGTACTCTGAAAAGATTGGTTTCGCCTCGTACTCCAGCATCTTCATGGTTTACACGCTCGCTCTCCGAGTTCAAATCCCCGCTTCAGTGCTTTGATGTTCAGGCTCTCCGTGCCCTTCGGGACGCTGTCGAGCACCGCACGCTCGATCGCCTCCCTGCTCACGACCCCGGTCGCCGCGACGAGGGCGCCGATCATCACGATGTTCGCGACGATCTCCCGGCCAAGGGAGGTCTTCGCCTCAGTCGTCGCCGGGATCTCGTAGGCCCGGCAGGCCGGGCGGGACCGGACCAGGTCGGCGTCGAGGAGCATGACCGCGTCCTCCCGCGCCCTGACGCCGTACTTCTCGAACCCCTGCTGGGACATAATGACGTAGATGTCGGGGTCCGCCACCTCGGGGTAGAGGATCGGCGCATCGTCGATGACCACCTGCCCCATCGATGCCCCGCCCCGGGCCTCCGGGCCGTAGACCTGGGTCTGGACGGCGTGCTTGTTGTCGTAGAGCGCCGCTGCTCTCCCGAGGATGACCGCGGAGAGGATGATCCCCTGCCCGCCGTAGCCCGAGAACCTCACCTCGTGCCTCATCGCCGCACCCCCATCGCCGGCCGGTTCCGCCGGACGAGTTCGCCGATGGTGAAGATATCCTCCGGGACAGGTCTTCCCTCTCGGACCAGGCGGTCGCGCTTCTCGATGAGCATCGCGTGGCTCCGGATGTGTTCGATCATGGCCGGGACGGTCCTGAGCTTGTTGTGGCGGCCGTAGTTCGTCGGGCACTGGGTCCTTGCCTCGATGAACGCAAACCCCGGCGTCCGCATGCCGGCGGTGATGGCCTTCGTGAGCTCTTTGACGTGGTAGGACGTCCAGCGGGCGA
>DALN01000054.1:0-8382 GCA_002499455.1 Methanoculleus sp. UBA77
GCGGGCTCGTCGGCCGGCACCCGCGACTTCTCCCGGGAAGCCGTCGAGGAGCTCGGGGAGATCGTCTTCCACGGGATTGCGGTCAGGCCGGGGAAGCCGGTGCTGCTCGCAAACGTCGGCGGCAAGCCGGTTCTCGGGATGCCGGGGTATCCCGTCGCCGCCCAGACGGTTCTCCGCGAGGTTGCCGGGGACCTCCTCTCGTGGTGGGGGCTTGCGCCGCTCCCGAGCGGGGAGCTGGACGTCCGGATCTCGCGGCGGCTGGCATCCGATCTCGGGTTCGACGAGTTCGTCCCGGTCTCGGTCGGGCGGGTCGACGGCATCTGCTGGGCGACACCCCATCCCCGGGGCGGGGGAATCCAGATGGCGGTCGTCCGGGCGAACGGCTACATCCACATCCCGGCCGCCCGGGAGGGGTTCGAGGCGGGCGAAGAGGTGCGCGTCCGGCTCACCGTCCCGCCCGATTCACTCGCCCGGACGCTCGTCTGCGTTGGGAGGCGCGACCCGGTCCTCGGCGAGCTCGGCAACCGTCTCGCGGAGGACGGCTACCATCTCCACTGCTGCAACGCCTCGACGATCGGAGCGGTGCTCGCCCTGCGGGCGAAGACCTGCCACGCGGCGTCGGTCGCCCTCCCGGAGACCGCGTCGGCATGGAGCGACCAGGTGCTCCGCTATCTGCCCGATACGCCTCTCCTCCGGGTGCCGGTGGCCCGGACGGAGTTCGGGATTGCGTCGGCCGACCCGCTCGATGCCGGGAGCCTCTCCTCACTCCGGGTTGCCAACCGCCCGAAGAGTGCGGCGGTGCAGACCCTCCTCGATGTCTGGCTCGACCGGGAGGGGATCGACGCATCCCCGTCAGGCGTTCCCGGGGACGTCCGGGTCTGTTCGGCCCGTGAAGCGCGGGAGGCGGGGCTCCGGTTCACCTCGATCGGCTGCGAGTCGTGCGACCTGGTGGTCCGGGAGGAACTTGCCGCGGACGAAGGTGTCGCTGCCCTCATCGAGGCCGCACGCTCACCGGAGTTCCGCGCGTACCTCCGGTCGATCGGGAGGGACTCGCGGGACGGGGACGCACCCGGCGCCTTCCCGGCCTGAACCGCCGCACCTGCTCGAAACGCATATCCTTTTCTGGCATGACCATTCCTCATGCGAGTCAGCGAGCAGACACAGGAACAGATCATGGCGGTGCTCCGGCGGATGACGGAGGCCATGGGCAGGAAGGATGTCGAGACCCTGGCAGCGCTCGCCGATCCTGACCTCCGGGCTTTCGGCACGGGCGCCGGCGAGAAGGTGATCGGGAGGGAGGAGTACCGCCGATACCTCGAGCGCGGCTTTGCGCAGGCTGAGGAGGTCGCGCTCGACCTCTCCGACATCCGTATCGGTGCCGAGGGGACGATCGCCTGGGTGATGGCCGAGATGACCTGGCGTTTTGCCGCGGGCGGGGTCCCGCGGACGATGAACGGGCGGATGACGGCGGTGCTCCGGGGGACCGGGCACGCGTGGGTCTTTGCCCAGATGCACTACTCCCTTCCGGCAGAGGGGGGGCTGTTCCCGGCGTAAACTCTTTTTTGCTGAAGTTCCGGCTCTAAGGAGAGGTGGATAAAAAAAGGGGGTCAGGGCCTGCCCGCGCTGAACGTGAGCAGGGCTGCTCCTCCTTCATCGAGGAGATCGAGCCGGTTCCCATCGATCCGGTAGCCTGCAACCGAGGTGAGGAGGTTGAGGTACCGGTTCTCCTGCTCCATGAGGCCTTCGGGCTCGCCGCAGTACATCTTCGTGCTGACCGGCGGCTCGATGGTGAGGTTCATGCCGTCGATCCGGTAGCCGGCCCCGTAGGAGTTGCACCCGGCGTTGCCGGTGACCTTTCCATCGGAGAAGACCGCCGTGATCGTGGTCCCGGCGATCACCGAGGAGACAGCCTCCCCGCCGAGGCTGTAGGACTCAAGCGTCCATGCCGTCCCGGTGAGCGGTGCCGGCGGCACCTCTTTTGCCTGCACGAAGAAGAGGAGGTCGTTCCCCTCCGCGTCCGCGAGGATCAGCCGGTCGCCCTCGACCCGGTAGGAGGAGACGTTCCCGAGGTGGCCGAGGAACGCCGCTTCCTGCTCCATGACGCCCGGTGTCTCGCAGTACATCAGGGTGCTGAAGAGCGAGGAGACCGAGAGGTTCGCGCCGTCGAGACTGTACCGGCCGCCGTAGTGGTTGCACCCGGCGTTGCCGGTGACGTTCCCGTCAGGCGAGAAGGTCGCGGTGATCGTCGTCCCGGCGAGCACCGAGGAGATCGCGTCTCCCCCGGTGCTGTAGCCGTCGAGCACCCAGTCGGTCCCGGCGAGCGGGAGGTCGGGTGTCGGGAAGACCGGTTCAAAGACCAGGATCTCGGTGCCGTTCCGGTCCGTGAGGATCAGCCGGTCGTTCTCCGTCCGGGAGGAGATGGTGGCATCGAGAGTTAGCCTCCCGCCGTCCGCCGTCACCCGTTCCACCCGGTATGAGGAGGCTTCGGTCAGGAGCGCGAGGTAACGGTCCTCCTGGCCCATGAGGCCCGGCGGCTCGCTGCAGTACATCTCGGTCCGTATGGGCGGCTCTATCGCGAGGTTTACGCCGTCCACGGTATAGCCCGCGCCGTAGCGGTTGCACCCGGCCGAGCCGCCGAGCCTGCCGTCGGCGTCAAAGGCCAGCGTGACGTTCGTGCCGGAGAGGACCGGGGTCATCGTGCTGTTCTCATCGACGAGGTTTGCGAGCCTCCAGGAAGTTCCGGGAAGCGCCACGGGCATCTTCTCCGTGAAGATAAGCGTCGTCGCGCCCTCCGCATCGGTGAGAATGAGCCGGTCGTTCTCGATCCGGCAGCCCGTCGCCGAGCCGAGGAGTTCCATGAACCTGGCCTCCTGGTCCATGATGCCTTCGGGCTCCGTGCAGAATTTCAGTGTCTGGAAGAGCGAAGAGACCGAGAGGGCCGTGCCGTCGAGGCGGTAGTCGCCGCCGTAGCCGTTGCACCCGGCAGAGCCGGTGACCCTGCCGTCGTCGCCGAATCGGGCTGAGACTTCAGTTCCCGGCAGGATCGGGACAAGCGTGCCGTTCCCGTCGAGATAGGAGTCAAGCGACCAGGTGACCCCGGTGAGCCCGGAGACCGCACCGGGTGCCGACGTGCTCCCCATGCATCCTGCGGCGATGATGCTCGCCACGACGATGACGAGGAGCGACGCCGTCGCGAGGATGTAGTTTCTATTCCTTCTTCTGTTCGATGCCATACAACAGCATATGGGCGGGAAAGAGAGATAAAAGCATGGTTGACTACGAAAAAAATCGAACTCATACGAGGCCGGTTTGTAAAATCAAGAGAGTATAACCGGAATTTCGGTGCCGGCCGCTGCACGCCTCATCGAGGTTTCGCGGGGGGCTTGTTGGGTATCCGGACGGTTCGGCCGCTCCACGGGGCCTGTCTTCCCTGCATACGCGTCATTTATCCGGGGAAGGGGACCATACCGGACGCGGGAGATGAGCACAATGGTGACGCTGATCCTTTTGCGGCACGGCGAGAGCCTCTGGAACAGGGAGAACCGGTTCACGGGCTGGACCGACGTGGACCTCTCGCCCCACGGGATACAGGAAGCCCACCGGGCGGCAGAACTCCTCAGGGACGGTGGATATACGTTCCGCGCCGCGTACACCTCCGTCCTGAAGCGGGCCATCCGGACGCTCTGGATCGTCATGGACGACCTCGACCTCATGTACGTCCCGGTATACCGGTCGTGGCGGTTGAACGAGAAGAGTTACGGCGCCCTGCAGGGCTTGAGCAAGCAGAAGACCGCCGAAGAATACGGTGCGGAGCAGGTGCATCTCTGGCGCCGGGCATACGACGTCCGGCCGCCGCCGCTCGCCCGGGACGATCCCCGGCATCCGCGGTTCGACCCCCGCTACGCCGACCTCGATCCCGAGACTCTCCCGGCAACCGAGTCCCTGCGCGACACGCTGGAGCGGGTGCTCCCCTGCTGGGAGGGGCGGATCGCGGCGGACCTCCGGAAGGGCAGGCCGGTCCTCGTCGCCGCCCACGGCAACAGCCTCCGGGCTCTCGTCAAGCACCTGGACGGTATCCCGGACGATGCGATCGCTGACCTGAACATCCCTACGGGGTATCCCCTCATCTACGAACTGGACAGGAGCCTGAACGTGCTCGGGCACCACTACCTCGGCGACCCGGAGGAGGTCGCGGCGGCCGCTCGCGGCGTGGCGCGCGAGATCCGCCCGGGGTAGCCGGCAGAGGGAGATCATATATACCGTCCTGCACAGGAGACCCCCTGTCCGATAGGGGGAGAAGTGGTATGAAAATGGTTGCCATCAACGGGTTCGGGCGGATCGGGAGGCAGATCCTCCGCAGTTACCTGATCGAGACGCCGGAGAAGATCGAGATCGTCGCGGTGAACGATCCAAACCCGACGGAAGAACTCGCCTACCTGATGAAGTACGACTCGGTCCACGGGCGGGCGCCCTTCCCGGTCGAGGCCGGAGCGGATCGCCTCCGGTTCGGGTCGCACGAGGTGCGGGTGCTCCACGAGAGGGACCCCACCCGCCTCCCGTGGAAGGACCTCGGCGTGGATATGGTGCTCGAGTGCACCGGGCGCTTCACCGAACGGGCGGCCGCCGCAAAGCACCTGGAGGCCGGGGCATCCCGGGTCGTCATCAGCGCGCCCTCGCCCGACGCGGATCACACTGTCGTGCTCGGCGTCAACGAGGGATCGTACGACCCTGCAAAGCACACCATCGTCTCGAACGCCTCCTGCACGACCAACGCGCTTGCCCCGGCGGCAAAGGTCTTGAACGACACCTTCGGCATCGAACGGCTGATGGCGACGGCGATCCACGCCTACACCGCCACCCAGGCGCTGGTCGACAAGGCGACAAAGAAGCCGCGCCGGGGCCGTGCCGCGGCCGTCTCGCTCATCCCGACATCGACCGGCGCCGCCGTCGCCACCACGCGGGCCCTCCCCGAGCTCACCGGGAAGATGGACGCGGTGGCGATCCGGGCCCCCATCCCCGACGGGTCGGTCCTCGATATCGTCGCGGACCTCTCGCGTGACGCAACAGCGGATGAGGTGAACGCCGCGATGAAGCGGGCGGCGGAAGGATCGATGCAGAGGTACCTCGCATATACCGAGGACCCGATCGTATCGGCCGACATCGTCGGCGACCCGCACTCCGGGGTCGTCGACGGGCTCTCGACGAGCGTCGTCGGCGGGCGGATGGTCAAGGTCCTGGTCTGGTACGACAACGAGTTCGGGTACGCGAAACGTATGGTCGATATCGCCTCCTACATGGCCTCCCGGGAGTGAGGGGAGACACCGATGACGAAATTGGTCTTCTTCGGCCTCGATGAGCACGAGCAGGACGTGATCCGGAGGGCGTTCGCCGGCGGGGCCGACTACGACGTCGCCCTCCATGCCGAACCGCTCACGGTCGAGAACGCATCGCTTGCCCGGGATGCCGATGGCATCGGGGTCTTCGTCCGGTCCTACGTCGACCGGGAGGTCCTCGACCGGCTCCCGAACCTCAGGGTGATCGCCGCCATGTCCACAGGATTCGACCACATCGACCTCGACGCCTGCCGGGAGAGGGGGATCACCGTCTGCAATGTGCCGCGCTACGGCGACAACACGGTCGCGGAGTACGCGTTCGGGCTCATCCTGGCCCTTGCCCGGCGGTTCAGGCCGACGTTTGAGCGAACGGACCGGGGCGACTTCTCGCGGGCCGGACTCCAGGGGATGGATCTCTCCGGCAAGACCCTCGGCCTGGTCGGGACCGGGCGCATCGGGTCGCACCTCGCCCGCATCGCCCGTGCGGCGGGGATGGAGGTGATCGCCTACGACCTGAGGCCGAACCCCGCCCTCACGGAGGAGTACGGCGTCCGCTACATGAGCCTCGACGACCTCCTCCGGCAGGCGGACGTCGTCAGCCTGCACGTCCCCTACACGAAGGCGACGCATCACCTGATCGATGCAGAACGGCTCCGGCTCGTGAAGAATACCGTGCTCCTGGTCAACACCTCACGGGGCGGCGTGGTGGATACGGAGGCGGTCGCGGACGCCCTGCGCGAAGGCCGGCTCGGGGGAGTCGCCTTCGACACCTTCGAGGGCGAAGAGGTCTGGATCCAGGAGGAGTTCCAGGGGGCCGGCGAGGCGTCGGAGGACGAGCTCCGGGATGCACTCGAGAGTTTCGGCCTGCTGCACTCCGATAAGGCGATCCTGACACCGCACAATGCCTTCAACACCCGTGAGGCGGTCGACCGGATCCTCGCGACCAGCATCGAGAATATCAGGGCGTTCTTTGCCGGGAACCCGCAGAACGTCGTCGCCGGGACCTATCGGGTGCCGGCGCCGCCGGCTGCCGGAGGGGGAGCATGAAGCAGGACGCTACCTACATCCGCTGGCTCTCCGACATCAGGAACGAGGACGTCGGCCTTGTCGGGGGGAAGAACGCGTCGCTCGGCGAGATGTATAGCGAATTGACCAAAAAAGGCGTGAAGATCCCCGACGGGTTCGCCGTGACCGCAGAAGGCTACTGGCACGTCCTGAGATCCGCAGGGATCCTCGGCGACCTCAAAGAGACGCTTGCCGGGCTCGACCGGAGCGACGTCGCCGACCTCGCGAAGCGCGGGAGACGGGCCCGTGGCCTGATCCTCTCGGCCGGGATCCCCGACGACCTCTGGAGCGAGATCCGGACAGCCTACGATATGCTCTGCGACGAGTACGGGCCCGATGCCGATGTCGCCGTCCGGTCGAGCGCGACCGCCGAAGACCTCCCGACGGCATCGTTTGCGGGCCAGCAGGAGACCTACTTAAACGTCCGCGGCTACCAGGCGCTCCGGGAGGCCTACATCCGGTGCCTCGCCTCCCTCTTCACCGACCGGGCGATCGCCTACCGGGTGGACAACGGCTTCGACCACTTCAAGGTCGCCCTCTCGGTCGGGGTCATCAAGATGGTCCGCTCCGACCTCGCCTCAAGCGGGGTCATCTTCACGCTCGACACCGACACGGGTTTCCGGGACGTCGTCCTCATCACCGGGTCCTACGGTCTCGGCGAGATGGTCGTCCAGGGCGCCGTCAACCCCGACGAGTTCTACGTCTTCAAACCGACCTTCCGGAAGGGGCACCGGGCCATCGTCTGGAAGAACATCGGCGAGAAGCGGGTGAAGTTGATCTACGGCCACGGGGGCGAGAAAGAGGTCACCCGGCAGGTCGATGTCCCGGAGGCCGACCGGAGGAAGTTCTGCATCGACGACGATGATATCCTGACGCTCGCCGGATACGCGCTCACAATCGAGGACCACTACTCGGCGAAGGCCGGAAGACCGGTGCCGATGGATATCGAGTGGGCAAAGGACGGCGAGACCGGGGAACTCTTCGTCGTCCAGGCCCGGCCCGAGACGGTGCAGTCGCAGAAGGCGGGAGACCTCCTCGAGACGTTCCATCTCGACGAGCGCGGGACGGTGCTTGCCGCCGGAAAGAGCATCGGCGATAAGATCGCCGTCGGGAAGGCCCGGATCGTCACCGATGTCAGCCGCCTCCCGGAGTTCAAGCCGGGGGAGGTCCTGGTCTCCGACACCACGACCCCCGACTGGGAGCCCGTGATGAAGACGGCCGCCGCCATCGTGACGAACCGGGGCGGGCGGACCTCCCATGCCGCGATCGTCAGTCGGGAACTCGGCATCCCTGCGGTCGTCGGGACGGGCGACGCGACCGAGAAGGTCCCGACGGGCCGGGAGGTGACGGTGAGCTGCGCCGAGGGCGAGGAGGGGTTCGTCTACGATCGGGCCCTCCCGTTCCACGTCGAGCGGACCCGGCTCTCGGACCTGCGGCGGCCGAGGACCGAGGTGATGATGAACCTCGGTAATCCCGACGCGGCCTTCGGATTGGCGAGGGTCCCAAACGACGGCATAGGCCTCGCCCGGATGGAGTTCATCATCAGCAGTTACATCAAGGTCCACCCGATGGCGCTCGTCCACCCCGAACGGGTAAAGGACGCAGCCGCCCGGGAGGCGATCGCCGACCTCACCTACGGCTACCCGGACGGGGAGGAGTACTTCGTCGAGAGGCTCGCGGAGGGGGTCGGGACGATCGCCGCCGCGTTCTACCCGAACCCGGTGGTCGTCCGGACGAGCGACTTCAAGACGAACGAGTACGCGAGCCTCCTCGGCGGGGCCTACTTCGAGCCCGAGGAGGCAAACCCGATGCTCGGCTTCCGCGGCGCCTCCCGCTACTACGACGAGCGTTACCGGGAGGGGTTCAGGCTCGAGTGCCGGGCGCTGAAGCGGGTGAGAGAGGTGATGGGTCTTGCGAACCTTGTCATCATGATCCCCTTCTGCCGCCGGGCGGAGGAGGCAAAGAGGGTCATCGAGGAGCTTGA
>DALN01000054.1:8455-17632 GCA_002499455.1 Methanoculleus sp. UBA77
TTCTCGATCGGCTCAAACGACCTGACCCAGCTCGTCCTCGGCATCGACCGCGACTCGGCGGTCGTGGGCGGGGCCTTCGACGAGCGCGACCCGGCCGTTAAACGGATGGTCGCGATGGCCGTGGAGGGCTGCCGGCGGAACCGCCGTCACAGCGGGCTCTGCGGCGAGGCGCCGAGCACCTACCCGGAGTTCGCCGACTTCCTGGTGGAGCAGGGGATCGACTCGATATCGGTCGAGCCCGATGCGATCCTCAAGATCACCCTCCGGGTTGCGGAGGCGGAGGAGCGGCTCGCGAAGGCGAAAAAGGTGGCCCCGGTACCCCGGTGATACCCCTCATCGGGCGAACCGTATGCCGGCGTGGTCGATGAGGCGGTAGGCGTAGACCTTCACCGGGTCCGTGATCACAAGCGCCCAGATGAGCGCGTAAACCCAGACGAAGATCGCAAGCGGCCAGCCGATAGGCGCTATAAATAGCCCGTAGACGGTGATCAGGGTCGCGACCGTCTGCGTGGCGATCACCGCCCCGAGCAGGACCGGCGCGGGCCGGACGGACCAGAACGGGCCCCTGGTGCGGGCGACGAAGACGGTGAGGTGACCGGCGACCGCGAGTTTGAGGAAGATGAGCGACCGGATAACATCCAGGGGGAGGTTGAGCGGTCCCTGTGCGATGGCAAGCAGGGTAAAGGAGGACACGACGCCCACAAACCCGATGATCGTCGAGAGCGTGAGGATCTCGCGCATCTTCCACCGTTCGGGGGACCGGGAGTAGAGGACGTTGTCCCAGGCGATGCTCATGATCGGGATGTCGTTTAAGAGGGCGAGGAGGACGATCATCAGGGCGGTTATCGGGAAGAACCCGAAGATCAGGATCGAGAGGGTGATAAAGAAGAGGACACGGATGGTCTCGGCGATCCGGTAGGTGACGTAGTGGTCCATGCGCTGAAAGATCATCCGGCTCTCCTTGATCGCATCGATGATCACCGAGAGGCCGGGTTTCGTGAGGACGATCGCGGCCGCCGACTTCGCCGCATCCGTGGCCCCGGCGACGGCGATCCCGACATCCGCCTTTTTGAGGGCGGGGGCGTCGTTCACGCCGTCGCCGGTCATGCCGACGATATGCCCCCGGGACTGGAGGAGGGAGACGATCCGGTACTTGTGCTCGGGGAAGACCTCGGCGAACCCGGCCGCTCTCTCGACGATCTCCGCCGCCCCGGCATCGTGCTCTCCGAGGAAGGCGTCGGCGGTGGTGATCTCCGGCCGGAGGCCCACCTCCCGCGCGATCTCGCGGGCGATCGCGGTGTGGTCGCCGGTGACCATCTTGACGTCGAGCCCCATCTCCATCGCCGTCCTGATGGTCGCCGCGGAGTCGGCACGGGGCGGGTCGTGGAGGCCGAGGACGCCGGCGTAGGCCCAGGTGCCGGGGGCGTCGCTCCTTGCGACGCCGAGCATCCGATAACCCTTCTTCGCGAAGGTCCCGGAGAGGCGGTCGACCGCCCCGGCGAGGTCCTTTCCTCCGCCGGCGAGGGCGAGGATCACCTGCGGCGCGCCCTTCGCGACCGAGAACTCGCGGCCGTCGGCGCCCCGGACGGCGGCCTCGGTGCGCTTCGCCACGGGATCGAAGGGCTCAAAGCCGGTGACGGTGAAGGAGGAGAGCCGGTCTTTGAGACCCTGCCCCTCCTCCGACTCGATGATCGCGATGTCGATGGGGTCCCGGTCCTCCTCACGGGAGGCGAGGAGGGCGGCAAGCAGGACGTCATCCTTCCCGAACCCCTCGAACGGGACGACCTCGGCAAGGGTGAGCCTGTTCTCCGTGATCGTCCCGGTCTTGTCGGTGCAGAGGACGTCCACCCCGGCCATCTCCTCGATGGCGACGAGCCTGCTGACGATGGCCTCCTTCCGGGCAAGCGCCGTCGCCCCCACGGCCATGGTGATCGAGAGGACGGCCGGCATCGCCGCGGGGATGGCCGCCACGACCAGGACGAGCGCGAACTGGAGGGTTTCGAGAAGGCTCTCCTGCCGGACGAGCGAGACGATGAAGACCACGGCGACGAGGGCGACCGCGAGCACGATCAGGTAATCGCCGATCCTGACGACGGCCTTCCGGAAGTGGCTCGTCGTCACCGCCTCCCCGGCAAGTCGGGCGGTCCGGCCGAAGAAGGTCGCATCTCCTGTTGCCACCACGAGCGCGGTCATCTCCCCCCGTTTGACGGTGGAGCCGGAGTAGGCTATATCCGATACGTGCTTCTCGACCGGCATCGACTCCCCGGTGAGAGCGGACTCGTCGGCCGAGAGATAGTCCCCTTCGACGAGTTTGATATCGGCGGGCACGACGTCCCCGTACCTGACCCGGACGATATCGCCGGGGACGAGGTCCCGTGCGGCGATCGTCTGCCACCGGCCGTCGCGAAGCACCCTTGCCTCGAGCGCGAGCCGCTGTTTTAGCATGGCGATGGCGTTCCCGGCCTGGCGCTCCTGCCAGAAACCGACGACGGCGTTCACGAGGAGGAGGACGAGGATGATCGCGAAGTCCTCCCATCGCCCGATGGCGGCGGAGATGACGAGCGCCACCTCGACCATCCACGCTATGGGGCCCCAGAAGTAGCGCAGGAACTTTTTGACCGTGCTCTCCTCCTCTTCGGGGATCTCATTGTAGCCGTACGTCCGGATCCGGTCTTCCGCCTCGGACCGGGCGAGACCGCCCCGCCGGGAGGAGAGGGCCCGGTAGATGTCGTCGACGGCCATGCTCCGGGCCTCGTCGGTGCCGATCGCCTGGCGCTCCATAGTTGCCGCCCTCTCTATCGGATCGTATATAGGTGCCGCCGTCGGGGGGCATGAGCAGGTTCATATGGAGCAGAGGGGATGCAGGGCCATGGCGGCGAGGGACCCTGTCTGCGGGATGCCGGTGGACCCGGCAACGGCAACGTATTCGGTGGATCTTCGGGGCGGGACCTACTACTTCTCGAACAAGCTCTGCAGGGATACGTTCGTTGAGGGGGAGAAGATCGCCTACTTCTCGATGGAGATCGGCATCGAGAGCGATATACCGACCTACAGCGGCGGTCTCGGGGTGCTCGCCGGGGACGTCATCCGTTCGAGCGCCGACCTCCTCATCCCGATGGTCGCGGTGACGCTCGTCAACCGGAAAGGCTACGTGCGGCAGCGGCTGACCCCGGAGGGCGATCAGATCGATCTTCCCGACGAGTGGGACCCGAAGAAGCATATGCGGGAACTCCCCGAACGGGTGAGCGTGCGGATAGGGGATGCGAATGTCGCGATCCGGGCCTGGCTCTACGACTACTGGAGCCCCGTCGGCGGCCTCGTGCCGGTCCTCTTTCTCGACACGGATCTTGCGGAGAACAGACCGGAGGACCGGGAGATAACCGACCGCCTCTATACCGGCGACCGGGAGTACCGGCTGAAACGGGCGATTGTACTCGGGATCGGCGGTGCCCGGATGCTCGCCGCGCAGGGCATCCGGGTCGGCAAGTACCACATCAACGAGAGCCACTCGAGCCTCCTCACCCTCGAACTCCTGAGGCAGCCGGGGATGGACGAGGAGAGGGTGCAGACGCAGTGCATCTTCACCACCCACACCCCGGTGGCGGTGGCGTTCGAGAAGTTCCCACGGGAGATGGCAGTCCGCCTGCTCGGCGGCGTGGTCCCGCCGGACCTGCTCGAGGAGTACGTCGGCGATGACGGACTTGCACTCGCGACTCTCGCGTTCCGCCTGAGCAAATACGTCAACGGCGTGACGACGGCGCACATGAACTTCTCGCGGCGGCTCTTCCCGGCCTTCCACATCCGGGCGGTGACGAACGGCGTCCACCCGCACACGTGGACGTCGGGACCGTTCCGGGATCTCTACGACCGCTACATCGCGGGCTGGGCGCAGGAGCCGGAGCTGCTCGTCAGGGTCGACGAGATTCCGCACGAGGATATCAGGCACGCTCACCGGCAGGCGAAGCAGGCCCTGGTGGACTACGTCAGGGAGAAGAACGGCGTCGACCTGGACCCTTCCGCCCTCACGATCGGGTTTGCCCGGAGGGCGGCGGCCTACAAGCGGGCAGCCCTGCTCTTCTCGGACCTTGAGAAACTGCGGGAGGCCGGGAGGCGGGGGGCGATCCAGCTCGTCTTTTCCGGGAAGGCCCATCCGGCGGATGCGGCCGGCAGGCAGGAGATCCGCCGCGTTCACGACGCCATGCGCGACCTTGAGGGGGAGGTGACGGGCGTCTATCTCGAGAACTACTCGATGGATATTGCGGCCCTGATGACCGCGGGGGTGGACGTCTG
Source organism: Methanoculleus sp. UBA77 (assembly GCA_002499455.1). Lineage (GTDB taxonomy): Archaea > Halobacteriota > Methanomicrobia > Methanomicrobiales > Methanoculleaceae > Methanoculleus. Next base: position 12,746 of record DALN01000054.1, read on the forward strand.
GCTGAACACGCCGCTGCCGCCCTTTGAAGCGAGCGGCACGAGCGGGATGAAGGCCGCCCTGAACGGTGTGATAAACTTCAGCGTCCTCGACGGCTGGTGGATCGAGGGCTGGATCGAGGGGACGACGGGGTGGGCGATCGGCCCCGGACCCGGTGCGCTGGTGAGCGAGGAAGAGCGGCGGAGGCGGGAGCTCCAGGACCTCTACAGCAAACTCGAGTACCTGATCATCCCCACCTATTACCTCCGGAAGGACGAGTGGGCGACGATCATGCGGAGCTCGATCGCGAAGATCGCCTACTACTTCAACACGCACCGGATGATGCGGCGCTACGCGACGGAGGCGTACCTGTAGGGAGAATCGTGAATCCAGGGAGCCGGCGGATCCCCCGTCCCAACCGGGCCTGGTCTAATCATGTAACACAGATGTTACAGCGATCCCCGATGATGTAACACATCTGTAACAGTCCCGACCCCTGTAGTAACAAAACTGTAACAAATAAATCCTGGGCCGCAAAACCATATTTCAATGTCCAGAGTCGTCCGGATCAACGAAGAGGCGCTGGCGGTCGCCCTGCAGTACGGGAAGAACCTCTCAGCCGGGATCATGAAGATGGAGGAGATGATCAAGAAGCAGGAGAAGGCAAAGCGCGACTACACGGCCATCGAGGAGATGGTCCGGCGGACGATCCGCGAGGAGCTTGAGGCCCTGAGCCGGTACTGAACGGGCTAGCAACGCCCTCAAAGACGTTCCAGACGTTTGCAGACTGCAACCTTGCTGTAATCATCGCGTATAAACCGTTAGCTCACGCGAAGGCGCGAAGAACGCGAAGATCGGTTATCTGAGAGGAACTCCCCTTCGCGCCTTCGCGCCTTCGCGTCTTTCGCGTGAGATACGGGTGCGGATAGCGATATGGCCCCATGCAAAGTCGTGAAGGTTGTGAGACTATATTTCTTCCCCCCTCTGCGTTCTTCTCCGCTCACCCCCGCCCCGACAGCACCGTAAGCCCCCTGAGCCACTCAAACGGAGCCTCATCGAACTCCTCCGGCGTCATCCGCCACACCCAGTTCCCTTCCGCCGTCGAGGGGTAGTTCATCCGTGCCGCCGCACCGAGGCCGAGGACGTCCTGCATCGGGACGATGCAGACCCGGGCGACCGAGGTCATCCCGAGGCGGACGAGCTCGCGGTGGACGGTGTCCGCCCCCACCTCCTTCCCGATGTAGGCATAGAGCCGCTCTCTGTCCTCCTCCGATGCCTCCTCCTCGAACCACCCTCTTGATGTGTTGTTGTCATGCGTCCCGGTGTAGCAGATGAGGTTCGGGATATAATTATGGGGGATGTGAGCGCTCTTTGCGATCCCTTCCCCGAACGCGAAGAGGAGGATCTTCATCCCCGGCAGGTCGAACCGGTCGAGAAGCCCCTGGACCGCCGGGGTGTTCGCCCCGAGATCCTCGGCGACGATGGCAAAGCAGGGGAGCCTCCGGGCGAGCGCCTCAAAGAAGTCGGCACCCGGCCCGTCGACCCAGGTGCCGCGCTCGGCCGTCGCATCACCCGCCGGGACCTCGTAGTAGTCCGCGAACGCCCGGAAGTGGTCGATCCGGAAGAGGTCGTAGAGTTCGCCGGAGCGGGCGATCCGGCGCACCCACCAGTCGTAGCCCTGCGCCTGAAGCGCGGCCCAGTCGTAGACCGGGTTTCCCCAGAGCTGCCCGGTGCTGCTGAAGATATCCGGGGGCACCCCGGCGACAACGGTCGGGCGGAGGTTCCCGTCCAGTTTGAAGATCCCCGGGTTTGCCCAGACATCGGCGCTCTCGTAGGCGACGTAGATCGGTATGTCGCCGATGACCTGAACCCCGCGGTCGGTGCAGTGCCGGCGGAGGGCCGACCACTGCCGGTCCGCGAGATACTGGAAGAACATCTCCTTCCCGATCCGGTCGGTGAGGCGCTCACGCATCTCCTCGAGGGCCTCCGGCAGCCGGGTCCTGACCTCCTCCGGCCACCGGTTCCAGGGAAGATCGTGGTAGTGGTCCGTGAGCGCGGTAAAGAGGGCGTGGTCGTCGAGCCACCACGCCGCCCGGGTGCAGAACGACTCGTAATCGCTCTCCGGCTCCGACTCACAGAACCGCCGGTGGGCAAGCCCGAGGAGCCGTTCCCGGTACCAGGCGACCGCCTCAAAGGCGACCCGGTCCTCCGGGAGGTCGGGGTGCGGCTCCAGGTCTTCGGGGGCGATGAACCCGTCCCGGGCGAGGAGCTCGGGGCTGATGAGGAGGGTGTTTATGGCAAACGCCGACGGGCTCGAGTAGGGGGAGTTGCCGTAACGGGCCCGTGTCGGGTTGAGCGGCAGGATCTGCCAGTAGTGCTGCCGTGCTCGCTCAAGCGCCTCGACGAACCGGTATGCCGCCGGGCCGAAGTCCCCGATGCCGTACGCCGACGGCAGCGAGGTGACGTGAAGGAGTATGCCGCTTCCCCGTGTGTGGATCATCCTCTATCTCTCCCGATGAACGGGCCGAACCTTTGGGGCGCATCCTCATATACTCTCGTCTCGGGGGTCCGCGCCCCTCCGGTCCGCCCGGGAGGGGCAGGGTCAACCAGATTACCCACATACCGGGGGCCGAAGAGGGGGTGATGCGACGGCGTTACCGACCGGCGTGACCGCATCCCGTGTTCTGGAGACGATAGGCATGGTGATGTGGCGTCAGGGCACCGGTGTTCGCCCCTCCGCCGCCATCTTCGCGAGATACGCCTCGCGCCGCGCCACGTAGATGCCCGTCTGCTTCCCGAAGGGCACGTACTCGGCGACAGCCCGCCCCTCTTCTGCGAGCCGGCGCTTTGTCTCGTCCGCAATCCCCATCAGGAACGCGAACTCGACCGTCCCGGCCGGGTGCTCTACCAGCCACGCGACCAGGTCGGGGTCGTGGGTGGCGGCCGAGAACGGCACGCCCCGGTCGAGGAGGTCCGATGCAAGCGCCCGGAACCGGCGCCGGATATCGGTGAGGTCGTCCGTATCTGCCGGGTAGGCGCCCTTCACCAGGCGGGGCTTGATGCCGTGGCGGACGATGCGGTCGAGGTCGCCGGTGGTGCGGTCGAGGGAGGTCTGGAGGGCGAGGGTCACGGGCAGCCCCTGCCGGGCGCAGGCGACGGCGGCCTCAACCGTCGCCTCCACAAGCCCCCGCCCCTCCATATCCACCTCGAACCCGACGCCGTGCGCACGGGCCTCCTCGCAGAGCCGGAGCAGGGAGTCGCGGGCGGCCTCCCGGTCGAACGACGCACCAAACGCAGTCATCTTCACCGTGAGCGACGCGTCCAGGTGGTGCTCGCCGATCGCGGCTATCGCGGCCGAAGAGCACTCCCGGTTCTCCCGGGCCTGCTCCTCGCTCCGGGCATACTCGCCGAGGACGTCGAGGATACACCTGATGCCCCGGGCGTTCTGCGCCCTGCACCGCTGGACCGCCGCATCGAGGTCGGGCAGTGTCCATCGCTCAGCCCTGCCGGAAGTCCTCAGAACCACTGTATCCGCTCCGGCCCTACGGTCTCCTTGCGAGCAGCCACACGCGCCCGACCAGCCCCCGGCCCGCGGCCTTCTCCCAGAGGCCGAGGGCCTGCCGGGCGTCGTCGCAGGCCTCCTCTCCGATGAGCCCGATCATGCGGTCCCGGCCCTGCCGCAACGATTCGCGGAGCTCCCGGACCCACAGGGCCGGGTCGCCCGGAACCTCCCCCCGCCCGGTGACAGCAAACCCATTCCGTTCGAGGATGTTAGCGTAGCTCTCGACCGTCTCAAGGTGCGGGAAGATCCTGAAGGTCTCCGGGGTGTGCCACTCATCGTCACTCATCGGTCCGGTCTGGACCCAGTCGGTGAAGGCGAGGACGCCCCCGGGCTTCAAGACCCGGTAGATCTCGCCGACCATCCGGTCTCTGTCGACGACGTAGCACCAGGCATCCTCGCCCCAGACGGCATCGAAGATCCCGTCGTGAAACGACATCTCGAGAGCGTTCCCCTGCTGGAAGTCGACCTTCGCGGCGAGGCCGGCCACTTCCGTCCTCCGGACCGCCTCCTCGACGACCTGCGGCACCGGAACGAGCCCGATCACCGTCGCGCCGTAGTCCCGGCTAAGCCGCCGGGCCGCTCCCCCGGCCCCGGGGAGGAGGGCGAGCACCCGGCTCCCCGTTCCGATCCCCGCCCTCTCCACGAGGTCTCCGGTCTCGCGCTCCGTTCCCTCGCCCGCGAGCATCTCCCAGATGAGCCCAACCGGCCCCCCGTAGACCCGCTCGACAACGCCGGCGTGGACGTCCATCATCGTCATCCACTTCCGGCGCACGATATCGCCCATAGACCCTCACCGTGCCACCGCGGGCACCTCCTCCCGCAGGGTGAAGAGGTCGCGGAGCGTGTCCCTGATGCAGGCCTCGAAGATATCCCGGACATGGGTGTGGGCGATCTCGAGCCAGTCCGCGACCCCGTCCGGCGGGACGCTCTGGCCTTCGGCAAGGAAGTAGTCGATGTTCAGGAGGAACGCATTGTTCTCCGTCGACTCCGGCACGGCGTCGGTCAGTTCCACCCGGCAGTTGTCCCGGTTGTCGTGGAACGCGAACTCGCACCCGGTGATGAACCCTTCAGGAACCCGCGGGAGTTCCGGGGGGAGGGTCGGGTAGAAGGCGAAGTAGTCCGAGAGCGTCACCTCCCGCTCCGGGATCTCGATGAGGTTGACGTAGCGGAGGTTCATGGTCCCGATGGCATCGATCCCGATGACGTCGCGGACCCGGTTAAAGACACTCATGATCCGCTCCGAGAAGGCTTCCCAGTGGACGTAGGGCTTCTGGCAGCTCACCGTGAGAAGGCGGGGGCCGACCTGGACGGCGCAGCCCTCGTCCTCGGCAAGGAATATCGACCGTTC
>DALN01000054.1:17726-25891 GCA_002499455.1 Methanoculleus sp. UBA77
GAACTCGCATATCACTTCGGCCGCAGGCGGGTTTACGTATTTTCGTACCTCTGCCATGATCTTCTCCTCAAGGGGTGTAGGATAGAAGGAGACTACTTTAAGGTGACTGCTGCCGGGAGAGCGACGGGACCGCGACGGTGAGCACCCGTACTTTATCATCCGGGGCACCCATCCGGATGCAATGGGCGAGACATTCCGCCAGACGGTCCACCTCCTCATGGGGGTCATCGGCGCCGGGATCATCCTCCATCTCAATGACCGATGGGCGTTTGTCTTTTTGAGCACCGTGCTCGTCGCCGTCTTCCTCCTCTGCGACGCCTTCACCCGCGGCTACGACGTCCCGGTCTTCTCGCAGGTATTCGACGAGACCGAACGGCAGGGGAAGATCCCGCTCAAGGGCGCCATCGCCTACTCCGCCGGCGCCCTCTTCTGTCTCGCGGTCTTCGGGAGGGAGTACGCTGCGGTCGGGCTCGTCACGGTCGGGGTGCTCGGCAGCGTCTCAACGCTCATCGGGGTCCGGTTCGGCCGGCACGTCCTCCGGGGCAAGAAGTCGCTCGAGGGAACGGCTGCCGGGGCGGCGGCGGCCGCGTTCGCGCTCACCCTCCTTCTCCCGTGGTGGGCGGCGGTGGTGGTGGCGGGGGTCGCCGGGGTCATCGAGGCATACTTCCCGCTCGACGACAACATGGCAATCCAGATCGGGGCGTGCGTGACGCTCGCGGCGGTGGGGGTTATCGCGACGGGACTCTGAGGAGAGGCAGAACTTGAGAAGAGCGGGGCAGTCTAACTGCGGTGGAGAAATGGGGTCCCGGAAGAGGAGGAAGGGGGGGCTCCCTTCAGTGCCTGACGCCCCGCTTCTTGAGTTCCTCGGACTTCCGCTTCGAGCACTCCTCGCACCGGAACTCGGGCGCCGGATCGTTGGACTTATCATAGTTCTCCGCACGGACAAGGCGGTAGCCGCGGGCGATCTTCCCGCAGTCCACGCAGCGCACCTCCTCTTTGACCTCCCACTGGGCGGCGAGCGTCTCTGAGGTGAAGATGAACCGGTCGACCCAGAAGAAGATGAGGCCCCCGATGAGGTTTGCGATGATCGTCGCGGTCAGCGCCCCGAGGCCCGCGAGCCAGTAGAGCACGACGGCGAGGATCGGCGTCGAGAGCTGCCAGCGGACGAGGTAAAGACCGTATCGTTTAAAATTTACTTCCACATATAAAATTCGCCCGGGGACCTCTTAAAACCGGGGCCGGCACCCGGCGGAAGGCCGCGCCGGGTGAGGGAAAGGCGGTATGAGCAGCCCCATTTTTTTGTGTGGTCACCCGAGCACAAGGATCCGGCGCGTCAGGCTCTTATGCACCCGCTGCTCGTGCTCCTGCAGGATGGTGAAGTGCCGGGCGGCGATCGGCGTGATGTCGCGGTGCGTGACGACGACCGCGCGCCTCCCCGGCCTGAGGATCCGCCGGATCTCCGCGAGCGAGCCGTCGTAGAGCCGGTCCATGCTCTCCCCGTGGATCCTGACCGACTGGCCGTAGGGGAGGTCGGTCACGACCGAGTCGAGGGCGCCGTCGCAGACCGGGACCGCCGTGGCGTCGGCGATCATCACGTCCGAGCCGGGGAGGTTCTGCCGGTAGCCAGCGACCATCGCGGGGTCGAAGTCGCTGCCGAGCACCCGGACGCCGATCTCGCGGGCCTCGAGCAGGATCCCGCCGGTGCCGCAGAAGGGGTCGAAGATCAGTTCCCCCGACCGGACCAGGGAGATGTTCACGAGCGCCCGGCCCATCCGGGGCATCATCACGCCGGGGTGGAAGAACGGCCGACGCATGGGGTTCCGGTACTCGAACCCGCCCCGGTCGATCCGCGCAATCACGCGGCCGAAGTAGCAGCGGTCATCCGAGACGACGGCGCGGTACTCTTCGACGGGCTCACGGAGCGAGACCGGGCCGGCGACGAGCCCCCCGATCAGTCTCTCGACCTCAAGACGCGGCACATCCATGTGGGCCCCCTGGATCAGTTTCACCCGACCGGCAAACGGCTTCTCGGTCCGGATGGCGAGGTCGCGGAGGAGGGCCGCGAGCGCATCCTTCGAGGGCTCGCACTCGCCGAGGTACTCCATCACCACGTGCGTCAGGGCAAGCCGCCCGACGGCCTCCGGGTCCGGGCACTCCGCGACCGCGACCTGGGTCCGCCGGTCGAGGACGGTGCCCACGCACTCGAGTTCAGCAACCGGGAGGTCGGGGTGCTCGCCGGAGAGTTCGAAGAGCAGTTTCATCCTTATGGTATTGGCCCCGCGGGGCGATAAAGCGGGGGGATGACGGATCTATCCTTGATACCGAGGACCCGCTGGATACTGCTGACTGGTACCGCTCCGATTGGGTGCAACTCAAGATCCTGGCCGCCGGGAAGAAGATGAATGAAGTATATGCGATCTCGCCAGAGAATAAGGGATATGCTGAAAGGTTTCGGCTAAAATTACGGGGATTTTGTGGGATTCAATGATCTGCCGGGAGGAACAGGGTACTGAAAATGATGGGGGAGAGAGTTCATTGTATCTCCATTGCGGGCTTAGCGGTGGAGTTGACCGGTTACCAGGATTTTTTGAACAGCATCTTGAATGCGCATGAAGCTTGCCAAACGCTCGCCTTCTGCGGAACCATTGACTTCACGTATTGTGCTTCTCACATCATTTAAGAGATCACGTATGAGTTCATACTCATCGTCTTGCATCTTATTTGCAGAAACACGACTACGAATTTGATTTCGGATCGTAGAAAGATCATCATCAATCTCCCTCTGCAACGTATTGCTTTCATCACTGGACGGCAACTGACGAAACTCGATCAACGTCTGCTGCACCGTGTTATACAGGGCCATTTGCTCGTCTCGCGGACGACCATGGATAACTCCCTCACCTTCCTGTCCGATAGACCACATAGCCACCAATATTAAGATCAGTAGTAACCATTTACCAAGAATTATCAATAGATATGCCTGGTCAAAAGAACTATTATTGAAAACCAAAAGGAATACAGTGGCTATTAACGCACTTGCAATCAGGAAGATGCCGATCGTACTTCCAATGCTGATGTGCATTGCCGCAGGCAGTTTAGTTGTTGCATCTTTTGTAAAAAGCTGGAAATTATAAATTCCATATATCCCTGTTATAATTACCATCAAAGACACGTCGATCATCGCTATCCAGTATGAGTAGCGGGGTGTATCCGGTGCGAATGACAGGAAGATGCCAATAGTAAAAGACAGGGCAACAAGTAAAGCGGCGACTTGAATCAGAAGATTACGGTTATTATGAGTCATTTTAGTTTACCACCACACATTCGTTCTAATCGATACTTCAAAGGGTTTTACCACACTCGGGACAGAACTTCGCCCCTTCAGGAACCTGGGCACCACATGAAGGACAGCTGGCAGTCGATACAATTTTTTTGCCACAATGAGGACAAAAATTAGAACGAGTCGTCAGAGCCTGTCGACATGATGGACACACAGACGTTGTCGTAAGATTTGCACCACATTTGATGCAGAACTGACTACCTGCAGGAAGGTTTGCCTGACATTTTGGGCATATCAATGCAGATGAATTACCCGGTGGCGTCTGTGTAACCGATTGTGTTGCCTGATCCGTCATATAAGCGAACGGTCCAGCCATCCTGGCGCCGACTCCAAGCCCGATGCCAGCACCCATTAACGTCCCGGGAGCGCCGGGATTTTTTGCAGCTTCCGTCATAACATCGAAGCCCCGCATCATCTGGTATCGCTGGTCGCCAAGCCGTTCAATCTCCCGGGCTTTGAGATCAATCTCCTGGATCTTTTTCAACTCGTCAGTTGGGATGGTGATTGATGTGATGAAGAATTTGAGTAACTCAAGACCGTATTTGGCGAATTCGTCCCTGAGACGCTCTTCAACTAATTGTGATATTTCATCAATCCGGGCTGTGATAGTAGCAATCGAGAGGTTCCTATCCACAACGTATTTTGCTACAATGTCTTTCACCCTGGTGAGAATCACCCCGCGGAAATATTCGAGTACCATATCTCCTTTCCATTCGGGCATAGTTCCCACAATCTGGGTGATAAATAACCGCGAATCGGCAACTCGAAGTCCGAACTGCCCAAAACAACCTACAGGAACAAGCACCCCGTATTTTGGGTCCTCAACCGGTATGGGTGTTCGAGTGCCCCATTTATAATCAAGACGGGAAACCTGATTGACGTAATATATCTCCGCGGTGAATGGAGTCTCTCCACCAAACGGTAAATTAACAAGTCTCCCCAATAACGGTAAGTTTTTGGTCGATAGCGTGTGGGTGCCGGGTCCGAAAACATCCAGAGCCTGTCCACCCTTGAAAAATATTGCCTCCTGGCTTTCATTTACAATGAGTTGTGCTCCCAGTGTGATGTTCTCTTTATCATACTTCCAGACCAGACGTTCTGGAGACCCGTCATATTTAATGCGATCAATAAGCGCCATAGTATATCCTCTCCATTACCGTGCGAATAAGACCTCTTTCGTGCCAATTCTGAGCGACCTGACGTCAAAATGTGAGAGAGCAATGCTGCTGGATGGGGCCAGAATTTCCCTTCTTTCTGACTTTTTTGTATAGTACCTCGCACCAATCACTGGCAGATAGATTAATTGCAGTTGTCTAACGTTTCCTCCGGCATAACCCTGTGTTGACGATACGAATTGCTTCATATATTTTAATGCATCATCCGAACCCACCACGGGAACTACCGCGGGTGTTGAGTATCCGATGGTTGTACGGGACCGAATTGCACCATAACATTGCTCATTCAGAGGATCGCTTGAGTTGATAACGAAGCATTGCTTGTTATGGCGCATAGCTTCTGTTAAGATAAGTCCGGACGCCATTGATCCTTTCTTGAATATCACACCTTTCTGCTGTGAGAAATCCAGTTCGGCAAGCCAGAATGGTAGTAATATCTTCCTTTCTTCATCCACCGACTCTTTTCCACCTAAGAACGAGGATTTCACCAGGGCCACCATTCTTCCTTCAGCCCAGCCAAAGTCAGACACTACAGGTAGAGAAGCTTCACCGGCTGTCGATTCCATGTGCAGCGTCAGATTAGATAGGAAAGCTGACAACCACCTCAAATCCGAGGAGGGGGTCTGTGCTTTATCAACCATCTCTTCGAGGTTAGCCAAAAAGGTAGTGAAGGGCATCCCCGCTTCAGCGCCGCATTGGCCGTAGAATCTCACACAGGTGGCAAGAATGCGGATTGTGTCCGCGTCGTTGCGTGTTCCCTCAGCAGCGGGTACAGTCTCTCTTGGTTTCATTCCAGTTGCTTCAATTGCGGATGCAGTCTGCTCAAGTTTTTCAGCTATTGACTCCAGATTTTCTGCCACATAATCCGTCATCACGCCGTCTGCACTGCAAAACAGATCCTCTAGAATGTTTACAGCCTCTTCGAGTAGCTTCATCCTGGTTGCCAGAGCATCTGAAAATGCAGCTAACGACGGATCAATAGCCGATACCAATTGATTGGTCGTATTGTACAGTTCATTAAGGGCATGGAGGTTCGTTTTTGCTTTATGAAAGCCATCAGGTGTCGGGCTGGCAAGATGGTGGCGGACATTAGACAGGTAACCTGCCTCAAGACATCGTACTTCCAGAGCGTGCAACTCATACTGCTCCTTCTCGCCTATTGCAAAAAGCCTGATCTCAGGTGATTGAACGCGGACCACGGTCTCTTTTATTTTATCAACTAAATAATTCAGGTTAGGCGCTGATCGCAGTGTCTGATGAAAGGGAGAGGAAGGAAGCCCGGTAAGCAGGGAAAATGTAAAGAGGGACTGATAGCGAGTCAGGCTGAATATATCGGTTGCACGATCGGCTGCATTCTTCAATGGAGGTAATAGTTTGTCGTTGAAGATGAACTTGCGAGATGCCTCGTCAACCGTGGTGCCGATTCCTGCATTGCCGGCCACCTGGGAGATCCATTTCCTGATATCGCTTTTAAGGCGATCCATCTCCTCTGATGCTGTCTGCAGGGCAAATGTCCCGCCGCAGTAATCGCAGACGACACTAACCTGAGAAGGATCACTCGGTAACGGTAAAGGCGCCATACAACCCGGACATTGTAAGGAAACAGCCTCCTTGGGCAGAGCAGATACAGCCGCCGAGATAGGTTCCTCACTATGTCCAACCTGTGTGCTGAACTTCGCCTTCAGTTTTTTATAGGTACCGATATCAATCTCACCGAGCGCCACTCGACGATCAAGTGCATCCAGAATCTTTTCCATTTCGATATTGTCCATGGTTTCACCTCACGCTATATTCCGGTAAAGCATTAATTGCGTTAATTTTTCACAGATGGTATATACGTTATGTAATGGATCTGCTTCAGAGCCAATCAAATCTCTCTTTATAGACAGCAATAGTGTTGAATGACCTCTAATCCCTCCATTACATGATTTTTTGAGTGCTCTCCACCAATGTTCAGCCTATACTAGACAGTCATACTATCGTACAACGGACTCTGCTGCTCACTCGTTAGTGTCTGTGTGCTACACGCTCAAGCGACCGCAATCTTTCGCTATGGTTCATGAGCACCTCGTTCGTTTGCTGAAACAACTGATCAGCCCAAGCGCGAACTTCATCAGCACGCATCGTAGCATATCGGTCCGCTTGATTCTCGATCGCAGAGCCGCAAACAGTGCAGACGGTCACATGGCCTGTATTGTCAATCATGCGTAAGTCCTCGTTTGAGGACTCTAAGAGCTGGCTGTGATACTCCTCGGTTTCTGCGGGGTAATACTTGAAGAATACATCTTCTCCTTGCATTTCCCGGCCGCACATCCAGCAGTGAGATTTCGAGGATACCTTTGCGATATAGTCGTCAACAGTTTTTGACCAATCAGTGACCATAGCCTGACGAAAGCAGGATGCCGCCTTCTGCATCTGATCATGTGCCTGTACGGGTGAAGACAGAACAACTGAAAGAGCAGAATAATAATCTGACAGCCCTTCGCAGTAAAAAGCACGCAGGATTGCTTTTTCTACGGGACCATCCAGCTTGAGCCTCTCCGATATATGAAGCGGAGCGTAACCAAGTTTCATGAAACCTTCAGCCGCCTCCATATATTCTTGAGTCATATCGGCGTAATTGCCACACTGTTTTGCCCGTTCTTCGCACTGTAAGGATCTAAGTTCCGCGATGAGAAGGGATGTCTGCATCATTTCATCCTGGCTACCTATGCATGGAACTTCAGTTATAGGCTCCAGGGCCCGGATTACTTCACGAAGAGTATTGAGATTACGTTTGTCAATGAGTTCATACAATGCGGCATTAGCTTTTGCGAGTCTGGCCATGTCCTCATCTCCTTCCTGGAGGAACATCTCGGAAGCCTTCGCAAAGTGTTTGGTAGCAGCGGAGTAATCCGGCGGTTGAAGCAGGACACCTTTCTCATAGGCTCGCTGGTATTGTTCCTGCGCGTTAAGTCCTATCCCAATCTCTTTGCCAACTGCTTTTACTTTATCAAAAAGACCCATCTTCTATCTCCTTTGTTATAGCCATTGTAATTGGGGCAATAATTTTTCATATTATTTCAAAGGATCATTAACTTTTCTATTATATTCGGAGTCCTTTAAGGTAACAGAGCTTCATAAAACACCATTTTGAGAAATAAAGGCACCTAATCTCTCCGCCATTTCTCGCTCCCACCTCATGAGAGTTTCGGCGGCGATATCTTGTTTCTGCTCCGTTTTGGCATAGCTCCATGTACATACCCGCTATAGAATGGTCTTAGCCTCTACCATCCAGCATTCAAGAAAAGGCGGCCGCAGCATTGACCCCGAACCGGGAATATCCAGCTCCCCGTCCCGAGTTCGGTTCACCTCCATTCGGTTGTTGGAGTGCTCAAACGTGACTGTTGTGTTCCGGAACTGCCCCGGTATCGCTACCGGTTTCGCTGATGCTCAGACCTCCGGCCACCAAAAGTTTCGCAATTCAATCCGGGTCCGGATGAGCCGATTCCTTACGCGGGCAGACTGCATCAATCTCAGTCTCTCTTCCGATAAAACCCGGATGAAATTCCGGGCGCTCGATCCACTCTGAGGATGCCCGAACAAGGGCCGGCAGCAAAAGAGTTCAGAAGCCAGATCGCCGAAGTGAGGGAACCCCCCTCACTTCACCG
>DALN01000054.1:25907-26115 GCA_002499455.1 Methanoculleus sp. UBA77
CGCCGAGGGTTTCTTCCCCTCGAGTTCGAGCAGGCGCATATAGAGTTCGCGCTCCTCGTCCGTCAGCCGGTTGGGCACGACGATCCGCACCCGCACCAGCATATCGCCGGGTTTCGTCTGCCACCGCACGCCCTCGCCGGCGATCTTTAACCCGGTGTTGTGCTGCACGCCGGCCGGGATGTCCAGGACGACCGTCCGCCCGTCGATC
>DALN01000054.1:26171-31805 GCA_002499455.1 Methanoculleus sp. UBA77
GTGAACGACCGGTGCTGGGCGACGCTGATCTCGATGTAGAGATCGCCCGCCGGCGCGCCGTAATCCCCGGCGTCGCCGTAGCCCTCCATCCGGAGGCGCATGCCCGTGTCCACGCCCGGCGGGACCCGGACCTTCACCGTCTGCCGGGCACGCCGGTGCCCGCTCCCGCCGCAGGTCTTGCACCGGGACTCCGGCATCTTCCCCCGGCCGCCGCAGGCGGTGCAGGGGCTCATCCGGACGAAGCTCCCGAAGATGGACTGGCTCATCTGCCGCATCTGCCCGCTCCCGCCGCAGGTCGGGCAGGTGGTGAACTTCCGCGTCTCGCTCCCCGACCCGTCGCAGGCGGGGCAGGGCTCGATATGCTCGACGGAGATCTCCTTCTCGGTCCCGAAGACCGCCTCCTCGAGCGTGATGCGCATCTTCATCAGGAGGTCGGCACCGGGGCGGGGGCCGGTGCTCTGCCTGCCGCCGAACCCGCCGCCGAAGAACGAGTCGAAGATATCTCCAAAGCCGGAGAAGTCGGCGCTGAACCCCCCGGAGTATCCCCCGCCGCCGGCGTACGACCCCTTGGACGCGTTGCTGAACGCATCGTGCCCCATCCGGTCGTACTGGGCGCGTTTCTGGGCGTCGGAGAGGACGCTGTAAGCCTCGTTGATGCGCTTGAACCTCTCCTCCGCCCCATCGTCCTTGCAGACGTCAGGGTGGTATTTCCGTGCCAGGTCCCGGTAGGCCTTTCTGATCTCCTTCTCGTCGGCGTCCCGCGAGACGCCGAGGATATCATAGTAGCTGTCCGGACCCATCGGCCTCACTCTTTGACTTCGTAGTCGGCATCAACGACGTTATCATCCTTCTTTGCGGCCCCTTCCGTTTTCTGCTGGGCAGCCTGCTGCTGCGCCTGCTGGTACAGCTTCGTCGTGACAGCATATACCGCTTCGGTCAGGGCATCCATCTTCTGCTTGATGGCCTCGAGGTCGTCGCCTTCGAGCGCCTTCTTGAGGTCGGCGATCGCGGACTCGATCTTCTCCTTATCCGCGGCGTCGATCGTGTCCTTNNTCGATCTCCTCGCGCTTCTTCTTGTCCTCCTCCTCGAACTTCTTCGCGTCGCCCATCATCCGCTCGATCTCGGCCTCAGACGGCCGGGAGTCCTGCGGCTTGATGGTGATCGACTGCTCGTTGCCGGTGCCGAGGTCCTTTGCCGAGACGTGGACGATGCCGTTTGCGTCAATATCGAACGTGACCTCGATCTGCGGGATGCCCCGGGGCGCGGGCGGGATGCCCGTGAGCTGGAACCGGCCCAGGGTGAAGTTGTCCTTCGCGAGCGCCCGCTCGCCCTGGACGACGTGGATCTCGACGGAGGTCTGGCCGTCCGCGGCGGTCGAGAAGATCTGGCTCTTCCGCGTGGGGATGGTGGTGTTGCGCTCGATCAGCTTCGTCGCGATGCCGCCGAGCGTCTCGATGCCGAGCGAGAGCGGGGTCACGTCGAGGAGCAGGACGTCCTTCGTCTCGCCCGTCAGGACGCCGGCCTGGATGGCGGCGCCGAGAGCGACGCACTCGTCGGGGTTGATCCCCTTGTCGGGGTCTTTGCTGAGGACCTTCTTCACCGTCTCCTGGACGAGCGGCACCCGGGTCGACCCGCCGACGAGGAGGACGTGGTCGATGTTGTCGGCGCTCATCTTCGCGTCGGCGAGGGCCTGCTTCACCGGGCCGAGGGTCGACTCGACGAGGTCGCCGATGAGCTGCTCGAACTTCGCCCGCGTAAGATCGATATCGAGGAACTTCGGGCCGCTCTCCGTCGTCGTGATGTAGGGGAGGTTGATGTTGGTCTTCTGGACGGTGGAGAGCTCGATCTTCGCGTTCTCGGCCGCGTCCCGCAGGCGCTGCATGGCGATCGGGTCCTTCCGGAGGTCGACGCCCTCCTTCTTCCGGAACTCGTCGGCCAGGTAGTCGACGACCCGCTTGTCGAAGTCGTCGCCGCCGAGGCGGTTGTTGCCGGCGGTCGCCTTGACCTCGAAGACGCCGTCGCCGAGCTGGAGGATCGATACATCGAACGTGCCGCCGCCGAGGTCGTAGACGAGCACCGTGGCCTCGCCTTCCTTGTCGATACCGTAGGCGAGCGCGCTCGCGGTCGGTTCGTTGATGATCCGGAGGACCTCGAGACCGGCGATGGTGCCTGCGTCCTTCGTCGCCTGCCGCTGGGCATCGTTGAAGTAGGCGGGGACCGTGATGACGGCCTTCGTGATCTTCTCGCCGAGATAGGCTTCCGCGTCGAGCTTCAGCTTCTGGAGGATCATCGCGGAGATCTCCTGCGGGGTGTAGCTCTTATCCCCGATCTCGACCTTCTCGCTCGTGCCCATCTTCCGCTTGATCGACTGGATGGTGCGGTTCGGGTTCGTGATCGCCTGCCGCTTTGCGACGTTGCCGACCAGCCGCTCGCCCTCCTTGGTGAAGGCCACGACAGAGGGGGTGGTCCTGCCGCCCTCGGCGTTGGCGATGACGGTCGCCCGGCCGCCTTCCATGATTGCCATGCACGAGTTGGTCGTTCCGAGATCGATACCAAGGACTTTCTCTGAAACCATCTGCTTACTCCTCCTTTCCTTTAGAAACCACAACTTTTGCGCATCTGATGACTTTATCCTGCATACAGTATCCACGGATGGCCTCGTCGATGACGGTGCCCTCCTCCGCCTCAGAGGGGACGTAGGCGACTGCCTCATGCCGCTCCGGGTCGAAGGGAAGGTTCCGGCACTCGATGGGCTTGATGCCGTGCCGCTCAAGGATGGTCATGAAGAGCTTCCTGATCTGCTCCATGCCCTCCTTGAGGCCTGCATCCTCGGCCCTCTCTGCCCGCTCGAAGTTGTCCACGACCTCGAGCAACTCCACCGCAAACTCCTCGATGGCGAAGGTTGTGCGGGCGTCGAGTTCCCGGGCCATCCGTTTCCGGTAGTTGTCGAAATCGGCTGCAAGACGGAGATGACGGCTGTTCAAGTCATCATACGCCTTCTGCAGCTCTTCAAGCGCCGGAGATGCTGCATCCGCGACCTGGCCGAGATCCTGTTGCCTCTCGTTTGATTCGGATGTATCCTCCTTCATACGCCTAACCTGCTTCAGAATGATTGTACCAACATTGGTCTGAATATTTATTGTATTGTAGTTCTATATAAACCTAATGAATACGGCAGACATCTGACCCTGGTAACGAGCCGGATTCCGGATTGGACTCGTATTCAGGGGTATTCTCCCGTCGATATCCAGAACGCCGGGAGGGGGCAGCCTTCCCCCGGCAGCCGGAGGACGGCAGGGCAGAGACCGGCCGGTTTTGCAAGCAGCACCAATTATATCTTCCCATGCCGCTCACGTGTACCCATGAAGTGGGCACTGCTGTCTGTCTGGGACAAGACAGGCATCGTCGATCTTGCAAAGGTGCTTGTTGAGCACGGTTACAGCATCCTGAGCTCCGGTGGGACCGGGGGCGCGCTCGCGGAGGCAGGCGTCCCGTATACCGACGTCTCGGCCTACACCGGCTCGCCCGAGATGATGCACGGCCGGGTCAAGACCCTCCACCCGAAGATCCACGGGGGCATTCTCGGCCGCCGCGGCATCGACGACGCCGTGATGCAGGAGCACGGCATCGACCCGATCGATCTCGTGGTGGTGAACCTCTACCCCTTCGAGGCGATGCGGGACGCGGGGCTCGGACCCGAGGAGATCATCGAGTACATCGATATCGGCGGTCCGGCGATGGTGCGGGCGGCGGCGAAGAACCACAAGTTCGTCGCGGTCGTGGTGGAGAGCGCCGACTACGCGACGGCCGCGGACGCCGTCCGGCGGGGCGGGTTCACGGCCGAAGAGCGGCTCCACCTCGCCGCGAAGGCCTTTGCCCGGACGGCGGCCTACGACGGCGCGATCGCGAACTATCTCACCGGCATCGACCGGACCTTCCCCGACGTCCTCAGCGTCCAGTTCCGGAACGGGAGGACGCTCCGCTACGGGGAGAACCCCCACCAGGCTGCTGCCGTCTACGGCGATGCCGGCATCGCGGGCGAGCAGCCCCTCCAGGGCAAGCAGATGTCCTACAACAACTACCTCGACGTCGACGCCGCGGTCGGCCTCCTCCGTGAGTTCGATGAGTGCGCCGTCGTCATTGTCAAGCACAACAACCCCTGCGGGGTCGCGACCGGGGAGACCCTCCTCGAGACCTACATCGCCGCCCGCGAGGTCGACCCGGTCTCGGCCTACGGCTCGATCGTCGCGATGAACCGCGAGGTGGGCGCGGACGTCGCCCGCGAGCTCACCGGGACGTTCGTCGAGGTCGTCGTCGCCCCGTCCTACACGCCCGAGGCGCTCGAGATCATGAAGGCGAAGGAGAACATGCGGGTCCTCCGGCTCCCCGAACCGGTCGTGCAGGACGAGATCCGGAGCATCGACGGCGGCGTCCTGGTCCAGCGGACGGAGCCCTACCAGGAGAACTGGCAGGTCGTGACCGAGCGGGAGCCCACTGCCCACGAGATGCGGGCGATGCAGCTTGCCATGAAGGTCTGCAAGCACACGAAGAGCAACGCCATCATCTTCGCCAACGAAAAAGCGGTCATCGGGATCGGGGCCGGGCAGATGAACCGGGTCGAGTCCGCGGAGATCGCGGTCCGGAAGGCCCGGAGCCCCCTCGCCGGCTCGGCGGTCGCCTCGGACGCCTTCCTCCCCTTCCCCGACACGATGGAGGTCGCGGCGGCGGCGGGCGCGACGGCGCTCGTCCAGCCCGGCGGCTCCATCCGGGACCAGGAGGTCATCGACGCGGCAAACCGGCTCAACATCGCGATGGTCTTCACCGGCGTGCGGCACTTCCGGCACTGAGGCCTGCCGGAGCCCTCTTTTTTCCATGTTCCGAACAATCATATAGCCGGGGCTGCCATGATGGTTGAAGAGGTCCGGGGTGACAGGAGACGGTTGCTGCTTGAAGGCGACGAGCAGGAGCCCGTGATCGATACCTACCTGGACCGCTACGACCACCCGGTCTTCGACGACGGCGAAAAACTCGTCGATATGATCTACCTGAGACAGGAACCTGACGGTTCGACACAGAGGCGGCCTTCAGGCGCCGTAGATACGTAGCGAAGTATCAAACCCTCACAGCCCCGGTTCGTGCGAACTGTTATATGCGCCATCTTCCTCTCCACGCCCGAAGGTGGTATCCAGGATGAACTACGGCAGCCTCATCTCCGGGTCAGCCAATTACATGAAAGACGCCCTCTGGGGCAGATGGGGGCGATGGCTCCTCCTCGTCCTCCTCTCGCTCATCCAGACGTTCACGCTCTACCTGATCCCGCTGTTCTCCGGCTACACCGTCCGGGTGCTCGCCGGCGAACGCCCCGCCCCCGACGTGGAGGGGTGGGGCAGGCTCTTTATCGACGGGTGGAAGAGGAACATCATCACCCTCATCTACCTGATCCCGGTCATCCTGGTCCTCGCTCTCTTCGGCGGGATAGCGTTCGCCTCCACCATAGCGGCGCAGGGGGTCGACAACCTCGACGTCTGGGCGTCGGCCGTCGCCGCGGCCATGACCGGGCTCCTCGCCGCGGGCGTCGTCTGGGTCATCGTGTCGTTCATATCCTTCTTTGCCGTCGTCCGGTTCGCCCACAC
>DALN01000054.1:31837-34271 GCA_002499455.1 Methanoculleus sp. UBA77
GACCGGGCTCATCCTCTCGGTGCCCGTCGCCGGCTGGATCGTCAACCTCTTTTTAGGGGTGGCGTTCGGGATCTTTTACGCCCGCTACCTTGCCGCGGCTTACGAGAGCGTCCCGGCGCCGGTGTGACGCAGGGGCCACTCTCCCCCTGCCGTCTCGATCCGGTGGTCAACGCCCCGGTGCCCGGGCTCCCGGGAAAGCGCTCTCTCCCATGATTTCCCGATTAATCTGGCAATTGTGGCCCCGTTCCTGCAAAAAGAGACCCGGAGACGAGATCCCATAGCAATGCTTTTATACCATATTATCGCAGAGTAAAACGTAGGTGATATACCTATGGATTATGGAAACATGCTGAGCGATTCGTTCAGCTACGCAAAAGACGCTGTCTGGGGCAAGTGGGGCAAGTGGGTTCTGCTCGTCATCAGCACGATCATATTCCCGCTCATCATGGGATATATGGTCCGGATTTACAGCGGTGTAAAGCCCGCTCCCGAAGCGGATAACTGGGTAGGGATGTTCATCGACGGCATCAAACTTCTTATCATCGGCATCATCTACGCCATCCCGGTCTTCATCATCATGGCCATCTTCGTCATACCGGCTATCATGATGGGAGATGGGGACCCCATGCTCGCCCTCGGGTCGCTGGGTATCGGGATGATCATCGTGTTCATCGTCGCGATCATCATCTCGCTCATCTCGGCCATCGGCATGATCCGGTTCGCCCAGAAGGACAGTATGGGCCAGGCGTTCGCCTTCGGTGCCATCCTCGAGCACATCGGGAAGATCGGCTGGGGAAGCTACATCATCGCCCTCATCGTCCTCTGGATCGTCGGGATTGTCTTCTCCGTCATCACGACCATCCTGAGCGCGATCCCGATCATCGGCTGGCTGATCATGCTCTTCCTGTACCCTGTCTGGACCATCTTCGCGGCACGGTACATGACGCTGATCTACGAGAGCGCTCCTGCACCGGCGTAAAAACCCAACCTCTCTTTTTTTACCGGCCGGGAATGCAGTGCCCGGGCCGTGTTTCATCCCACAGCCTCCCACGATAAATCGGGGCGCTCCAGGAAATGTTATGCGAATAACGATGCATTTGTTTCCCGATTCCCGGAAAAACCAGGGGATTTGCCGGGATTTAACCCATATCTTTATATGCCGATTACTCACATCTACTCGTAGGTGATATACCTATGGACTATGGTACTGTAATCTCCAGGTCATTCGAGTATACCAAGGATGCCCTGGTAGGAAAATGGATGCAGTGGGTCATCCTGGCCGTCCTATCACTCATACAGGCGGTTACACTCTCGCTGATCCCGCTCCTCAACGGCTACATCGTGCGGGTGCTCGCGGGGAAGACCCCGGCCCCCGAAGTCGATGACTGGGTCGGGCTCTTTGTCGACGGGTGGAAGTTGAACATCATCACGCTGGTCTACATGCTCCCGGCGATCATCGTCTTCCTGATCTTCGGCGGGCTCGGGGCAATCGGTATGTTCGCGAGCGGAGCAGCCGACGGCGATCCGACAGCGATGGGCGCCGCAGTGCTGAGTCTCATCGGGGGCTTCCTGCTTGCGGGAATCATCGCGATCATCCTCGCGTTCATCGCCCTGCTCGCCATACTACGCTTCGCCCACACGGGCAGCCTCGGCGAGGCATTCCACTTCAGCGCGATCCTCGAGCACATCGGCAGGCTCGGCTGGGGGACCTGGATCATCGCGGTCATCGTCCTCCTCATCGTCGCGTTCATCTACGGCTTCGTTGTCGGCATCATCTCCTCGATACCGATCCTCGGCTGGATCATCGCTGCCTTCCTCAACGTGGCGTTTGCGCTCTTCTACGCCCGCTACCTTGCCCTGGCCTACGAGGAAGCACCCGCTCCCGCGTAATACCGGAATAATCCCCACTTTTTTAGCCCATTCCTGCAGCAAGCCGCCGCCGACATGCCCCGAAAGCAGATCAGCGCATTTATCTCCGAAAACAAACGATTCTTCCCGTAACATACGGTGATACCATGGATTACATCCGATACCTCAACGAGTCCTTCGACTACACAAAGGAGGCCCTCTGGGGCAGGTGGGTCCGCTGGCTCCTCCTGCTCATCGCCTCGATCCTCTTCCCGTTCATCTACGGCTACAGTGTCCGGGTCATGAGCGGCACAAAGCCCGCCCCCGAACCCGAAGGCTGGATCGGCCTCTTCATCGACGGCATCAAAGTGATCATCATCTCGCTCGTCTACACGATCCCGGTCTACGTCCTCGCGGCCGTATCCCTCCTCGCGTACTTCGTCCCGGTCTCGTCGACGACGACCCCGGCAACAGGCTCCGCACCCGGCCTCGGCCCGGAGTTCGGCATCGTCGTGGTCCTAGCCCTCCTGGTCCTCTTCATCGTCGCCATCATCGTCTGCGGCATCCTCGCGACCTTCGGGGTGGC
>DALN01000155.1:0-5216 GCA_002499455.1 Methanoculleus sp. UBA77
GCGGTCAGGTTGACCGTGCGGGGAACGGAATCCGCCGGGCCGGCAATGCCGATCTCCACCGGGGTGCCGACCGGCGCCCGGGTCAGGAATCGCAGTTTGTGGAGGAGGATGCCTTCGGCGGTCGAGGGCTTGATCGGCGTCCAGATGATCGAGGTCGCGTCGATCGCCTCCCCGACCGGCCGGCCGTTCCAGGAGACCACCTCGTCGCCGAACCGGATGCCCGCCCGCTCGGCATCGCTTCCGTTCGCGACGTAGGTCACGATCACCTCGCCCGTATCGAGCCGTGCGACGCCGAACCCGTAGCCCCCGCCGATATCGGTATGTTTCGCCCCGAAGTCGTCGGGGGAGAGAACCAGGACGTGCCCGTCGGGGATGGCATACACGAACTCACGGAGCGTCCGGTAGTATGCGGCGTTATCCTTGTTCTCCTCGGCCTCTGCGATCTTCGGCGCATACGCCGCATACAGCGCGTCCCAGTCGACGCCGCGCCACTCCGTGAAGGCGTAGCGCTCCTCCATGTAGGCGCACGTCTCGCGGAAGGCGTCGCTCCAGGTCATGTTGCTGAGGTCAGGGGCCTCTGTCAGGTTCGCCATGATGGGCGCGTACGATGCCATCAATTCCTCGTCGTAGGCCGTCTCGTTGTTCCGCTCGAACGGGACGGCGGCATCCTCCCAGACCATACCGCACGAGTCGGTGTAGAGGCCGGCGGATGCCGGAGAGACGAAGGCGAAGAGCAGGGCCAGAATTACAAATCCAGGCACTGCGCGGGTCAAAAGGTTGGAAAGCATGATGAATAGTCTCAAAGAGGCATTTTCTCCCACTGGATTTGGCCTTTACGCTTTCTTCCGGTGCCTCTCCCCCGTCATGATCGTAGCGGGTCCCCGCCGGCCGCGGAGGGCGTTCTCGCCCCCCCGGACTCGACAGCCCCCCGGAAATGCCAGCAGACCAGGGCAAGGAGGATATAGACCACCGCGGCCGCCCACCCGAACTCCCCGATAATCATCGCCGACTCAGGGGTCTGAACCGTGAGGAGCGGGTAGAACTGCTGGATGAAGTAGTTCCAGAACCCGTGGAAGAGAACGGCCGTAATGACGCTTCCCGACCGGAGACGGAGCCAGGCAAGAACGATCCCCGCGCCCATGACCGACGGGACGAAGACCGCGAGCGAGTACCAGAGCGGGCCTTCCCCGTGATAGGTGGAGAAGACGATCGGGGGAAGGTGCCATGCGGCCCAGATGGCGCTGGAGAGGAGGGCGAGTTTCGTAAACCCCATGAACTTCGCCATCTCCGGAACGAGGAGCCCGCGCCACCCGATCTCTTCCCCGGCGGCAGTGAAGAGGCTGAAGACGATCGTGACGAGAAAGACCGGGACGAACCCGATACTGAAGACCGTTGCAGCCCCTTCGAGGTTAAACGGCCCGAT
This sequence comes from Methanoculleus sp. UBA77, assembly GCA_002499455.1. Taxonomy (GTDB): domain Archaea; phylum Halobacteriota; class Methanomicrobia; order Methanomicrobiales; family Methanoculleaceae; genus Methanoculleus. The sequence goes on from DALN01000155.1 coordinate 1,424, forward strand.
CCCGGTCATCCAGACCGACCCGAAGGTCAGGAGGCCGACAAGGATGGGGAGGAAGATCGCGACCATCTGCCACCGGACCTCTCCCACCCGGAACCCGAATCCCCTCAGGTTCCGCTGGTAGTAGAGCCGCGTTACGACGGCGGCGATGCCCGGGCACCACATCGTGAAGGCGATGGGAAGGAGGAGTGACTCCGCCGCCGTGCTCCGGGCCGTAAAGAACCAGCCGATACTGCTCAGGGCAAACGCAAGCACCAGAAAGACGGTCACTTCCCGTCGTGCCGTCGACGGAGAGCGGGGGTCGTAAGGGTGCCCGACGGTGAAGGACGTCATGAGCCTCTCTCTCACGTGCGGGATAATAAACCTGCAGGTTTCATCCCTGCCCCGTTGTGCCCGTTCAAGGGAAAAGGGCGGCTGCCAGGCGGAGGAAGTGGAGTTGTGGGGATTACGGGCCGCCTGGCTCCGGCAGATACGCGATCAGTCCTTCCTTGACGCCCCGGACGAACCCCGCCTTCTCGTAGAGCCGGAAGACAGCGGGATCCCGACGGCCGGTCAGAAGCATCACCTTGTAGCAGTTCTCCTGCCACGCACGGTCCAGGGCATGGGTAAGAAGGGCCGTCCCGTACCCCCGGTTCCGGAACTCACGATGCGTCACGACGTTCTCGATGAGTCCGTAGGGGCGTGCGCCACGCGTGAGGTTCGGGAGAATATGAAGGACACATGAGGAGACCGGCACACCCCCGTGCTCGAGGATGAAAAGAAGGGTCCGGGGATCGGCGAGGATCTCCTCCCATGCCGCCTGGAGCGTATGAACGTCAGCGCTCTCATCGGTGTCGTGCATATGGGCATAGAGGGAGAGGACGGCGTCGAGGTCCTCCCGGACGGCCTCGCGGACGAGCGGCGTCTCGCTCTGCATACACCCCGGTTCTCCCTCTTCAGATTATCTCCTTTCGGTTTTGCCCGCCGGGGTCCGGATGCTCTCATATCCCCGGGGCAACCTATTTACAGAACTATGCACAAGCATATACATCAAAGCGCAACCCTGTAACACGGAGTCCCCCCATGCCGAACTGCACCACGTTTCTCGATGCCAACGCCTGTAACCCCGATAAAGTCGCTCTCGTCGTCCCCTCCCGGGGAGAGTCCTACACCCGCGCCGACCTCCGGGACCGGGTCGCCCGGGCTGCAGGCGGCCTCCTCGCCCTCGGCATCGAGCGCGGGGAGCGGGTCTGCATCTATCTGGACAGTTCGCCGGAATACCTCATCACCTACTTCGCCCTCTGGCGGATCGGGGCCGTCGCGGTCCCGACGAACCGCGTCTACAAAGAGAGCGAGGTCCTCTACGCCGTCCGCGACGCAGGGGCGGTCGCCGTCGTCACCGACGTCGAGGGTGCCGCCCTCGTCGGCCGCATCCGCGACCGGGCCCCGGCGCTCCGGCACGTCGTCGCCGTCGGCGGGGAGGCTGCGGGCGCAATCCCCTGGACCGAACTCCTGCTTGCAGAGCCCTGCCAGCGTGCCGCCCACTGCAGGTTCGACGACCTCTGCCAGATCCAGTACACGAGCGGCACCACCGGAAAGCCCAAAGGGGCCATGCTCACCCACGGGAACTGGATCGCGGCGATGGACGCCGAACGAGACGTCCTCCGGATCACCGACGCCGACGTCTACCTCGGCATCTACCCGATGGGGCATGTCGGGGTGAGCTGGGGGATCGCCACCCTCCGGGCCGGCGGGACCTACGTCGTCATGGAGCGGTTCGACCTTGACCGCTACCTCGACCTCGCCCGCGAACACCGGGCGACGATCGTCGCCGGGATGCCGCCGGTGATCCACTCCCTCCTCCAGACCCCGCCGGGGACCGAAGCGGCGCTCTCGACCGCACGGGCGATGATCAGCGGCGGCGGCCCCCTGACGCCCGCCGTCTGGAAACCCTTCCACGAGCGGTTCAACATCCCGGTCGTCAATGCCTACGGTCTCTCCGAGACGGTCGTCGTCGGGACCGGGACAGCCATCCGCCCGGAGCACTACGCGACCGCCGACGAGTTCAAGAGCGTCGGCACCCCGGTCGGGTTTTCAGAGGTGAAGATCGTGGACGCAAACGATCCCGGCCGGGAGCTCGGTCCCGGCGAGGACGGGGAGATCGCTCTCCGGGGGCCGGGGGTGGCTCTCGGCTACTGGCAGATGCCGGAGGAGACCGCCGCCGCCTTCCTCCCCGACGGCTGGTTCCTGACCGGCGACGTCGGCCACCTCGATAAGGACTGGATGCTCTACATCACCGACCGCAAGAAGGACATGATCGTCATGTCGGGCTGGAAGGTCTACCCGACCGAGGTCGAGGATGTTCTCGTCCAGCACCCCGGCGTCCGTGATGCGGCGGTCTTCGGGTGCGCCGACGAGCACCGGGGCGAGGTCCCGGTGGCGGTGGTGGTCCCCGCCGGAGAGGACGTCGCCGCCGACGATATCCTCGCCTTCGCCCGCGAGCACCTCGCCGGCTACAAGGTCCCCCGCCGGATCATCCTCGCAACCGAGATCCCCCGGGTGAACGGGTGGAAACTCCTCAGGAAGCGCCTGCGGGAGGAATACTGCAGCGCCGCCGGGGCATAAGCCCGTGCCCGACGGAGCATTTATTAAGGAGAGAGTGAGGAATAGAGTCCCTTTGAGATAACCGAGGTACACACGTGGCAGGCACCACCAGACGTTCTACAGGAATCGCAGGCCTGGATCTCGCACTCGACGGGGGGTTCCCGCCGGGTGCCCGCATCGTCATCTCCGGGTCTCCTTTAAGCGGCCTTGACCTCATGGCACAGCAGTTCTGGCAGACAGGCGACGCGACAGGCGCCTACCTGATGATAGACGCCCTTCCGGGCGAGAATATGACCGACGCGCGGGGCATGGACGCCGCAGCGCTCGCCGGGGCGATGCAGGGCGAGCGGATCGTCGTCGACTCCCTCTCCTCGCTGATCGCCTCCTGGGGGATCGATGCGGCTGTGGGGTTCGTCGTCGAGGAGACCCGCGAGGCCATCGAGCGAGGGGCAACCATCGTCTACCTCCTCTACAGCGATCTCCACACCCCCCTCGAGGAGGCGCGGGTGATGCGTGCCGCCGATATCTTCATCACCCTCAGGCACGAGATCCACGGCAACGAATTCGAGCGGACGCTCGCGATCGAGAAACTCCGGGACGGGAACGTCCCGTCACGGGTGATTCCCTACAATATCCTGGCAAAAGGGATCGAGCTCTCGACGACAAGCAGGGTGGTCTAGGCCGGACGCCCGGCCCGTTGTTCAAATAAGGTCAACTCACGCGAAGGCCAGTAGAGGGGTATGCAACTCCCCTTCGCGGCTTCACGTCTTTCGCGTGAGGCTGTGCCCTTATCCTAACCGATTAACTCACGCGAAGCCGCGAAGAACGCGAAGAATGGTAGGCGGGTGTTGAATCTCCTTCGCGGCTTCGCGTCTTCGCGTGAGACAATACAACAAACTACAACTGCCTAATCCGTATACCCGGCCCGGACCTGGTCTGCCGCGGCAACCAGGTTCTTCAGTTTTGAAAACGCCTCATCCCGCGTCCGCATCCGCATGCCGCAGTCCGGGTCAAGGAGCATCGCCTCAGGCGAGAAGACGTCGACCCCGGCCTCGATCCTCTTTCTGATAACCTCGACGCTCTCGACGGTGGAGCTCGCGGAGTCCACGCAGCCGTAGCCGACCATCCGGCCCCGGAGGTCCTTTGCCGAGAGCACCTCGATGTTATGGGGATTATTTGCGAACTCAAAATCGAAGATGGCGACGTTCGTCTT
>DALN01000155.1:5250-6466 GCA_002499455.1 Methanoculleus sp. UBA77
TCGCGGCCGACGGCGAGGTTTGCAGCCCCCGTCGAGAAGATGGGCTCGTCGATCTGGATGAGCGCAACCCCGGCCTCCTGGAGGTGGCCCGCCTCGACCGCGAGAGCCTGCGCGAGGTCGAGGACCAGTTCGTCCTTGTTCCGGTAGAACGTGGTCTCGAGGACGAGGCCGTGCGCGAGCGTGCTCGGCCCGGTCAGGATCCCCTTCACCTTCGGGTGCCGGGAGAGGGCGTACTTCGTGTCCGCGAGGGTGATCGCCTGTCGGGCGGGCTCGACCTTCCCGACGACCGAGGACCCGCGGATGCCGGGGAGGTGGGAGGTGAAGGCCCGGATCATGTCGCCCCGGACCTGGCCGTCCGAGATGATATCGATCCCGGCGCTGATCTGGTCGGCGACCGCCGTCTCCACCGCGTGCTTGAGCGGGTCTATGCGGGCGAGAAGTCCGGAGCCTTTCACCACCGGGTAGCTCCCGACCACGGTGGTCGGGAGACACTTGCTTATCAGGGTCATGGGGTCAGTCTGTGCCGGTCGCGCGGGAAGAGCACCGCCTCGCGGATGTTTGCGAGATCGAGCATCGTCATCACCAGGCGCTCGATGCCGAGTCCCCACCCGGCATGCGGGGGCATGCCGTAGCGGAACGTCTTCAAGTAGAACTCGAAGCTCTCCGGGGAGAGGCCCTTTGCGCGGATCCGCTCCACGAGGAGGTCGTGGTCGTGGATACGCTGGGCGCCGGAGGAGAGTTCCATCCGGGGGTGCATCATATCGAAGGCCTTGCAGAACTCCGGCCTGTCCGGGTAGGGCATCGCGTAGTAGGGCCGGATATCGGTCGGCCAGTCGACGATGAAGTAGTGCTGCCCGACAGAGTCCCCGATCGCCCGTTCGGCCGCCGGGGAGAGGTCGTCGCCGAAGGTGAGCTTCTCCTCGATCGTCCTGTTCGCGATCTCGATCGCTTCCGTATAGGGGATCCGGGGGAAGGGCTTTGCCGGAACCTTGAGGTCGACGCCGAGTTCCGCGAGTTCTCCGGCGCAGTTCTCCCGGACATACTCGTAGACGTGGACGATCAGGTCCTCAAGCAGCACCATGACGTCGTTGTGGTCGGCAAACGAGACCTCGACGTCGAGGCTCGTCGCCTCGTTGAGGTGCCGGACGGTGTTGTGCTCCTCGGCGCGGAAGATGGGGCCGAGCTCGAAGACCGCCTCGAACCCGGCAGCCATCAT
>DALN01000077.1:0-987 GCA_002499455.1 Methanoculleus sp. UBA77
GGCTGAAGGGTATTGAGATCCGGTGAAGGATCTTCCCTTGTCCTCTACATTTTTACGTTCTGAACGTCTGCCGGATGAGCACTCGCGGGCCCACAGCGTTTGCACGCTTCCGGGTTGCACCTCTTTTGAACCGTATGGTCGTACTCCTGTTGAACTGGCGGGATAAGTAGTGGGAGGAGGTGTGAGGGTGCCGGCGGGTATGGAACGTATCAATGCATGATAGCATCCGCAGGTGACATCCTTCCGCCGGGCGTCCTCTCAAAATCGCTGTCGAATGATACGAGTGCGAGGCCGTGCTCGACCGCTGCGGTATACTGGTACGCGTCATCAAAATCGAGGCGGTACATCTCCATAACCTGAACGAGACGTCTCATCTGGACAGCATCAAGGGCGATCACTGTCACCGAGCCGTCAATGAAGAGATCCTTGATGAAACTGCAGAAGGCAGGCATGCACCCAAGACGGCCGAGGATCACGCCGATGGAGTGGAGCGAGAAATCTGTGATGAATAGCCGTTCAGAAGAAACGGTGGAGAGAAACTCCTCGACTTCTCTCGAACGGCCCTGATCGAGAAGACGCTCCAGCCAGATATTCGTATCCAGGAGATACATCATCATTCGGTGCGCCACAAAAGTGACTCTTTCTGCAGATCAAGGGCTGTGTAGGTGTCCCGGTACCGGCGAAGCGCCCCTGCCCAGGTCTGCCGGAGTGGCTTGCCCTGTTTGCGCTTCTGTTTCTGAAGGAGGTAGGCGACGAAGTCCAATGCCTCTTTCTGATGTTCAGGGGAGAGTTCCCGCACGAGTTCCTCAATATCTGCCATAATGTTCATCCCCGGCGTGATCCGTAGATCCAGATAGGTATCTATTGGTCAGGCTTGACAAGAACATTTTCCTTACTGAGCTTGCAATGCGTCCGATCCTGCAGTGAGGGTTCCCCTATTCTCGTGCGAAGTGCGAACGTAGAGAGCATGAGAAGCCATCAGGCTTC
>DALN01000077.1:1060-15866 GCA_002499455.1 Methanoculleus sp. UBA77
AGCCATCAGGCTTCGAAGCGCGATGGGACGAGACCCTGATGCATGAGTACCTGCCGGTCCCCTCACTAACTCGCCCCTCACACCTCTCTGGTGTTCGCGTCTAAGCCCCGCCGCCCTGCTCTTCGAAGTAGTGCAGCGCCTCGGGGACGTACTTCCGGACCTGTCTCAGGAAATGGTCCGCGAGATCGGCGTCGGCCACCAGGAACGAGTGCTGCATCGCCCGCTCCGTGTCCTTCGAGAGCCCGCCCCCCCGGTCCATCTCCGCTTTGATGTCGTGGACGGCGTCCTCGACCTCCGCCTCGTTCTCCCACTTCAGCACCGATATCGTTCGTGCCATACTCTTCACCTCAGGGCGTCGCGTATGGGGGGTGGCCCTATTTGAGGTTAACGCTCGCGGGGCAAAAAAGGAAATTCTCAGGCTTCGCCCTGGTCGAGGAGCATCTTTTCGGCTTTCTCGCTGACGAGCATGCTGTTTCCCGAAGGGTCCTCGAGGATGACCGTGAAGGGAGTGCCCACCTCCCGCGCGGTCCCGATGATCTCGAGCATCCTGAGTGCGGCCGCCCGCTCCTCGTCGCTATCGGGGTTGGCGAGGACCGTCCCCACCGCCCGCTCGAACCGGTCGAGGACCCCCTCGATGTTGGTGACGAACCCCTCGCAGGCCGTCCCGGGCTCGACCGCAAGACCGAGCTCGGGGATCGTGATCGTCCCCGTCGTGCTCCGCACCACCCGGATCGCAAGGTCGTCGGGCTCCTCCACGCGCACCGTCCATCGCACCGGGTCGCCCTCTCCGAGGATGATGGTGTCGGTGTGCCGGTAGCCGCAGCCCTCGCAGGCGATCGCGACGAGCAGGAGATCGGGGAAGTGGGGGATATCCAGGCGGTGGTGGACGATCTCGATATCACACCCGCACGCCGGACAGGTCCCCGCGTACGAATCCCGCACTAGACGCCACCGCCGATCTTCTCGCGGGAGACCTTGACGGACATCGGCGTGATGACGACGTACTTCTGCTCCCCGAGGCCGACGATGTCGCCGTTCACATCCTTCGCCACGTCGCGGAGGTCCTTTAAGACCCGCTCGAACGTCACCTTGTCCATCTTCAGCCGCCCGATATCGACGATGACGATGTTGCCGTTGTAGACCTCGTCTTTGACGCGGGGGGTATCCTTGAGGTCGGCGATGGTGGCGATCTTGATGTACATGGATGCCGGCTCTTCCTCGCTCTTTCCTTCGTAGGCGGCGAGGTCGAGTTCCATATAGTCCTCTTCGCTCTTTACGGAGTTTTTACCGAGGATGCTGTCAAAGAGCTTCTTAACCATAAGAAAAATGAGGAATGAATTTTATTTAATAGTATCCTTTATTTTCTCGCTCAGATCTCGAGATTCCAGATATCGTCGCCGACGTAGTGGATGCTCTTGACCGACTTCCCCTTCTCCTGCCGCTCCATATCGGCGGCATCGAAGAGGGCAATCCCGATCGCGAGCGGTTTGCCGTAGCGCTCCTCGACGACCTGCACCGGGTGGCCGGCACGGACGTCGGGGGAGATCGAGACGATGCCGGGGCGCATGGCATCCGCGCCGTTGGCCACAAACCTGACCGCGCCGGCATCCACGACCACGCGGCGCTCGGGAATCGGGTGCTCGACGAGGCCGCGGAGGGTGGGAAACGCCCAGGTCTCCGAGGCCATCAGGAACGGTTTCTTCTCGACGAGGTAGAGTTCGACGGAGGCGTCCGTCTCGGCCCGCTCGATCCGGTCCGACCGGAAGAGGTCTGCGGATGGGCCGATCTCGTCGGCGAGGCGGTCCAGGAGTTCGGTGATCTGCGATTTCCGGATGACGTGGCGCTTCTTTATGGTGATCTTCGGCATGGAATCGGGACCTCGAAGAGATTCTCGTGCGTGCAGGGCAACGCGGTTATATTTAAGTAGCTTCCTCACTCAAATATATTACTCCAGAAAGGACGGCAGAGGGTAATCATATGACGCCAAGACCGTTGGATATTTTAGATCAGGTACTGAATCGTCAGCCCGTCATCATCAGCCTCAAAGGTGGAAGGGAGATCCGGGGTATCCTGCAGGGATACGACGTTCACATGAATCTGGTACTGGATAAGGCAGAAGAGGAAGTGGACGGCACGGTTCAGAGACTGGGCACGCTGATCGTCCGCGGCGACAACGTAATTTACATTACCCCTTCAGTCGAATAAGTAGGTGAGAGAGCATGTCAAAAGGCACACCCTCAATGGGCAAGCGGCAGAAGCGCACCCACATCGCCTGCAGGCGGTGCGGCAAGATCTCGTTCCACGCACAGCACAAGGTCTGTTCGGCCTGCGGTTTCGGAAGGAGCAGCAGGATCCGGAGCTACCGGTGGACGGAGAAGAAGGCAAAGGTACCGACGCATTAGAGCTGTATCATGTGTGGTATCGTTGGCATCGTCGATGCTGGCGGTGTCTCTTTTCCTCTGTACTATGCCCTGTACGCTCTCCAGCACCGGGGGCAGGAGAGCGCGGGGATCTCTACTTTTGAAGGCACGACCCTGTATATGCACAAGGGCCAGGGGCTCGTTGCCGAGGTCTTCAACAGCCATATCTTACAGGGACTGCGAGGCACCGCCGGAATCGGACACGTGCGCTACCCGACGACCGGGTCGAAAGTCCCCGAGAACGTCCAGCCGTTCAAGTTTCACTACCAGGGACTCGATCTCGCGATCGCCCATAACGGCAACCTGGTGAACACGGTCGAACTCCGGGAGGAGTACGAGCGCCGGGGGCAGATCTTCTGCACCACGACCGACACGGAGATCATAGCGAGCGTCATCGCCGACGCGTTCAGGACATCAAAGAGCATGGAGGACGCCGTGCGGCTCTGCATGCGCCGTCTGCGGGGCTCCTACGCCGTCGTCGCGCTGGTGAACGGCGTCGTCTACGCCTTCCGCGACCCGCTCGGGATCAAGCCGCTCTGCATCGGCCGGATCGACGGGGGCTACATCGTCGCCTCGGAGAGCGTCGCGATCGATGCGCTGGACGGCACCCTGGTCCGCGATGTGCGGCCGGGCGAGCTCGTCTGCATCGACGAGAGCGGGCTCTCCTCGGTCCAGATCGCGACCGCGAACCGGACGGCGCACTGCATCTTCGAGTACATCTACTTCGCCCGCGCCGACTCGGTCATGGACGGGAAACTGGTCTACGACGTCCGGCGGAAGATCGGGCAGGACCTCTACGACGCGGATCCCATCGAGGCGGATATCGCCTGCCCGGTCCCGGACTCCGGGATCGCGTACGCCGCCGGCTACGCCGAGCGGTCCGGGACCCCGTTCGTCGAGGGCCTGATGAAGAACCGCTACATGGGCCGGACGTTCATCATGCCGACCCAGCAGCAGCGGGAGCGGGCGGTGCGGATCAAGCTCAATACCGTCCGGGGCAACCTCAAGGACAGAAAGGTCGTCCTCATCGACGACAGCATCGTCCGGGGAACGACCTCCCGCCGGATCGTGAACATGATCCGCGATGCGGGGGCCGAAGAGATCCACCTCCGGGTCGGGTCCCCGCCGATCATCGCCCCCTGCTACCTCGGCGTGGATATGCCCACCCGGGCGGAGCTGATCGCGAGCGGCCAGGAGATCGAGGCGGTGCGGGAGAGTATCGGTGCGACCTCGCTCACCTACGTCCCGCTCGAAGACCTGGTCGAGGCGGTCGGGTGCGACGAGCGGAACCTCTGCACCGGGTGCCTGACCGGGTGCTACCCGGTGGAGATCAACGGCGAGAAGAGCTGCCACTGCGTCGTCGACTACGTGGCCGGCACCCACCAGGCCGACCTCTCGGCCTTCAAGGCCGGGAAGGAGCGGACGGCGTAAGTTCCCGTGCGGCATCTGCCGGGAATATTCCTTTTTTCGACGTTTTGCGCAATCTCCCCCTCCGGCATCGCTATGACGAGGCCTCTTGGTTCCGAGAAACCCGTACGCTGGACCGTGGGGGATATCGCCTCGGGGGAGGGGCTGACGGGGAGTGCGACGTTCCGGAGGAACGGAGCTCAAGCACCGATAGGTGCGAAGGGGGCTTGCCCCCCTCTCCTGTCTCTACTCTACAGATCCACTTGTAGCCCCCACTCGAAGACCTCGGGTCTTCTCAAACTCCTGCCGTTCCGGCAGTCGTTCCCCGCCCGGCCTTCGGCCTCCTCAGTCGCACCTGACGGTGCTCAAACTCCGCTCCTGCGGAGCGTCGTTCCCCGCCCCAAGAGGCGGGGGCAGTGCGTGGCGATATCCCCACGGTCCAGTGCATCTGGTCCTCTCACCGCCTCTCAATGTGTGTTTCAATCGCAGCAATATGGCCCGTCTGCTCACTTGCCAGATCAACACCTGAAACCTCTCGCGCGAGTGCCCGGGCTCGCCGGGGAGACTATCTCAAGGAATGCAGAGGCTGAGTGCTGTTGAACGAAGGGAACAACTGAGAAGTAAAAATGCACAGAAACACTGAAGAACCGAACATAGCGAGGGATGGATTTGAACCATCGGTCTACGGGTTATGAGCCCGCCGGGATTTCCTGACTACCCCACCTCGCTTCCAATCTGTGAGGTATATAACATTGTATCTCCGGGGATATATATCTTGCTGCAGGCCGGAGGGCTACGGACGGCCGAATCTTTTTTAGGAACCTGCACCATACCTCCGCTCCATGGATGAGAAAGGACCGGCGGACGACGACCTGCAGCGCCTCCGCCAGGAGCGCCTCCGGGAGATGGAGGCCCGGTTTCTCGGCGACCGGGGCGGTGTCTTCGAGATCGCGGACGACACGTTTCAGGAGACCGTGCGGGCGCACCCCTCGCTCGTCGTCGACGTCTGGGCGGAATGGTGCGGGCCCTGCCGGATGGTGGCGCCGGTGATCGAGGACCTTGCGCGTGAGTTCTCCGGGCGGGTGGCCTTCTCCAAGTGCAACGTCGATGAGAACCCGCGGCTCGCGGCCCAGTTCGGCATCACGGCGATCCCGACGCTGCTCTTCTTTGCAAACGGGATGCCCGTCGACCGGGTGGTCGGCGCGCTCCCGAGAGAGGCGATCAAAGCCCGGGTCATGCGGGCCTTCGGCACCGGCTAGAGGGTCCCGCCCTGCCGGGACCGGAGCCGGTCGGAGAGCCGCGCGGCCATGATGAAGTCGTTCCGGGAGAGCCCGCCGATGGCGTAGGTGTACCAGGCCACGTCAACCATCCGGCCTTCGCGGATCGCGAGATCCACGAGGTGGCCCTCCCGTGCGGCGAACGCAGCGACCTCGTTGAGGAAGTCGAGGGCGTCGGAGAACTCCCTGCAGGAGAACCGGGCCGAGAGGCGCCCGTCCTCAAACGACCAGTCAGGGACCTCCGGCAGGAGGTCGGCGATCTCCCGCCGGGTCAGCGGTGCCGTATCCTTGATGCCCGGATCGATTGGCTCGGACGAAAGATCCATGGTGATCCCTCTCCATGGGAATGGAAAAAGGTTCGTTTCCGGTGCCGGCTCCGCACATTCACGCCTGGCTGTGCTCAACCTGACTATCTCACGCGAAGCCGCGAAGAACGCGAAGACCAGGTTGGTTGTGAGTTATGCTCCTTCGCGGCTTCGCGTTCTTCGCGTGAGACCGTACCTCGCTCATAAATTATCTCATGCGAAGTGTGAGCGAAGCGAGCTTGAGCACCGTAGTGTGAGCCGCGAAATGCGCGAAAGGTACGGGCACCCAGCCGGTGCTCTACCGCAGCCTCTTTATCAGGAAGGCCACGTTCTCGGCGAACCGGCGGACCGTCCGCATCCCCTCCTCGTCGCTTGCGGCCTCGCCCGGCGCGTGCCCGAAGACCATGTTCCAGTAGGTCGAGCCCGGCACGATCATGTCGTTGATGAGGTAGAACATCAGCATCTCCTGGAGGGTCGCGGTATGCCCGCCCCGGCGCGCCACGGCGATCGGGCCGCCCACCTTCCGCGAGAGGAAGGAGTCCGAGGCCATCGAGACCATCCCGATCCTCTGTAACGCCGCCATGACGTCCCCCCGCGCCGTCCCGAAGTAGACCGGGGTCCCGACGATGAAGCCGTCCGCCTCCCGGACTTTCTCGATGATCTCGTTCAAGCCGTCGTCGAGAGCGCATTCCCCGCTGCTGCAGAGCCCGCAGGCCGTGCAGGAGCGGATCTGCGTCTCTCCAAGCAGGATGGTCTCCGTCGCGATTCCCTCGTGTTCGAGGACCTTTGCACACTCGTCAAGCACCTGTGCGGTGTTCCCCTCGAGCCGGGGGCTCCCGCAGAGGAGCAGTACTTTGCCGTCTGTCATCTCACACCTCTATCAATTGGTACTCGGCCTCGCCGAGCCCGAGCTCTGCCGCATACGCGATCTGGTATTCTGCGTCCGTGTAGTCCCAGACTCCCTTAAACTTGTCCTCGCCGGGGGAGAAGTTCCCCGCAAGGTGTGTCCGGGCGAACCCCTGCTCGCCGTTGACGAGGTCGAGGCTCGCCCGGTCGATCGCGACCGGGTCGGTCGAGGCCAGGATCCCGATATCCGGGACGATCGGCGCGTCGCTCCAGGGGACGCAGTCGCAGTCGGGGGTGATGCCGAGGAGGAAGTTGACGTAGCCGACCCGGCCGGATTTACCGCGGACAGCGCCGAGGGCATACTCGCAGAGCCGCTCGATGAACGGCCGGATCTCCGTCGTCCAGTCGAACTCGACCGCCCCCGAGGGGCAGGCGCGCATGCAGTCGCCGCACCCGACGCAGTGCTCCGGGTTGATCGCCGCCCGACCGTCGTCCAGCGTCATCGCCGCCTGCGGGCAGACCAGGGTGCACTTCCCGCACCCCCCGCACCGCTCGGCCTCCACGTAGGGCCGGCCGGCGTGCTGCTCCGCCTTCCCCGACGGCGGGGCGCAGCCCATCGCCAGGTTCTTGATCGCCCCGCCGAGCCCGGCGGTGTCGTGGCCTTTGACGTGCGAGAGGACGATCATGCTCCCGGCGGCCCGGATGCCCCCCGCAATACGGACACGGCCAAAGTGCTTCCCCTCGATCGGGACCTCCTCCCAGTAGCCGCCGGCAAGACCATCCGCCACGATCACCGGGGCGCCGACGACCGCGTAGGCAAAACCGTGCTCGATGGCGGTGACGGTGTGCCGGACGGCGTCCGCCCGGCTCCCCGCATAGAGGGTCGCGGTGTCCGTGATGAACGGGTGGGCTCCCCGCTCCTTCACCTTATCGACCACCTGCCGGACGAAGACCGGGTTGACGTAGGTGTCGCACCCCCGCTCCCCGACGTGGACCTTGACGGCCGTGAGGTCGCCGCTCCGGACCACCCGGTCGAACCCGGCCGCGTCGAAGAGACGCCGGATCTTCTCGATCTTGCTCTCGTGCGGGCCTCGCGCCCGGAGGCCGGCAAAATAGACGTCTGCCATTGCGTATCGGCTCCTTCCCGGTACTTTCCTGCCGAAAACGGATAAGGGTTGTGCCGGGTCTCAGTGCTCCCCCAAGGTGGTTGAGGTAGCCCCGGAGGTTAAACCATCAGCCTCCCTCGAAGCCTGATGGCTTCTCATGCTCGTTTCGGTTTGCAAGTCGCACCTTCGATGCTCCAACTCCGCTTAAAGGAGCGCCGTTCTTCGCGTGTGACTTTGATACTGCCTTCACTATCAACTCGCGCGAAGCCGCGAAGTGCGACTATCCGCAGGATAGGAGCTTGAGCACCGAAGGTGCGAAGAACGCGAAGATCGGTAAACGGGTGTGCAACTTTCCTTCGCGGCTTCGCGTCTTTCGCGTGAGGCTGCGTCATCGCTCATAAACTGTTAGCTCACGCGAAGCCGCGAAGGACGCGAAGAATGGTAGATGAGTGGATACTCCCCCTCGCGGCTTCGCGCTCTCGCACCTTCGGCGCTCAAGCTCGCTTCATTCGCTCTTCGCGTGAGGACGTGTCGTTATCCCCAGCCGCTAACTCACGTCGTGAAGTCGCGAAGGGATATCGCGGTTTGACCCCCAGACAGTTTCAACCATTTCAGTGAAATGTCGTGTCTACAACCCGGCACGCCGGCGCATCGGCCGGACCTCCGCGCCCTCCATGTTCCCCGCCGCCCAGGTGTAGCGCTCCCGGATGGGAGGGGGGAGGTCGCGCTCCGGGATCGATATGAACCCGAACTCCGCGTAGAGCCCCGTGAGGCTCTCGACCGCGTACATGTAGAGGTCGTCGTTGTGGCAGGCGACGACGAGCGCCCGGACCACCTTGCGGGCATACCCCTTCCCGCGCTCGATCTCGGGGGTGAAGACGCCGTCGACCTCCATGCTCCCGTCGGGGTGCCGCCGGCACCGGGCGAGGGAGACGATCCGGCCCCCTGCAAAGACCGCGAAGATTCGGTCCCGGGCCGGGTCGGCGGCCATTCCGTGGTAATCGCGCCAGACCTCGTCGGCGAGCGGGAACTCCTCGCTCCGGAGTTCCCGGACCACTTCAGACGACACGGTAACCCTCCGGCGGCACAAGAAGTTCGAACCGCGCTCCCTCGCCCGGCGTCCCGGTCTCGCGGATCGTTATCCCGGTTATGCTGAGGATCTCGCGGGCGAGGACGAGCCCGTGCCCGTAGCCCTCCGGCCGCTGGGCAAAGAGACCCTCCTTCTCCGTCTCGGGGATCCCGATCCCGTCGTCCTCGACGATGATCGCGCAGCCCTCCGGGCGGAGGTGGTAGGTGACGACGACCCGCGTCGCCCCCGTCGCCGGGTCGAGAGCATTCTCGAAGAGGTGGACGAAGACCGTGCCGAGGTGGGGGTCGGCAAAGACCTCGAGCCGCTCGACCCAGACCTCGAGGGCGACGTTCTCGAAGGGGAGGCCGGCGGCCGCCTGCATGACCGTCCCCTGCACCGGCATCCATGCCGGCGGCGACGTCCCGATGTCGCGGAACGCGCGGGAGATCTCGAGCTGCCGCCGGATGCCGTTTGCGGCGTCGTTCAAGTCGTCGATGAACGAGAGGACCGCCGGGTCGTCGAACTTCATCACGCCGACCGAGAGGTGGCCGTAGAAGACCGCGAGCCGGTTCGAGAGGTCGGTGCGCAGGATCCCGGTCAGGGTGTTGAGCTGGCGGCCGGCGTTCTGGAGCGCGGCCTCCGTCATCACCTGGTCGCTCACGTCGCGGATGGACTCGATGGCTCCCGCGACGTTCCCCTTCGCGTCGAGGAGCGCGGTCGCCGTGAACCGCAGGTGCGCCCCCTTTCCGCCCCGGAGGCGGGTGACCGCGGCCTCCTCGGTGAGGACGCCGCCTCCCCCCTCGCCCCGGAGGACCCGGTCGACGAGGAGCGGCCGCCGTTCACCGTAGAACGGGACCGCATACTCGCGGTCCCCCCGGCCGAGCATCGCCTCCTCCGCGACGCCGGTCATCTCCTCCATCGCGCGGTTCCAGGCGATGATCCTCCCTTCGCGGTCCACGGCGAAGGTCGCGTCGGGCAGGAACTCGATGATCTCGTTCATCTGCTGCTCGGACTCCCGGAGCCTCGTTGCGAGGAGCGCGACCACCCAGCCGACCAGGACGAGGAAGACCGCGCGGGGGAGGATGGTGTACGCGAGGAGCGGAACGGCCGGGGAGAGGAGGAAGACCGTGACGGCGTAGAGGGCCGCGACGCCGGCGGAGAAGATGACCCCGCGCCGGGGATACCAGTAACTCGCGAGGATGATCGGGATGGCCAGCGGGAGGGCCGGGAGGGGGAGGAGCCCCTCCGGCGCGCCGAGGAAGAGGCCGACGAGGTTTCCGCCGAGGGCAAGCGCGGTCAGCCCGGCGATGACTGCGACGCGGTTTCGCGTCCCGACGAGAGGGTATCCGGGGTTCATGACGGGACCTATACCTCTCTTTCGTCCTGCACCGGTAAAAAATCATCCGGCCTGTGTGCCGGAGGCACGGATCACCTCTGCCGGGCAGCGGATCTCGAACCGGGCCCCTCTGCCGGGGATTCCGGTCTCCTGGATCGTGATGCCGGTTATGCTGAGGATCTCCCGCGCAAGGAAGAGGCCGAGGCCGGTGTTCATCCCGTAGGCGTAGGAGAAGATCTTCTCCTTCTCGGCGGGAGCGATCCCGACGCCGTCGTCCTCGCAGAGGATCGTCCGTGTCCCGTCGCCCTCCTCCCGGAGGCTGAAGGTGATCGTCGTGAGGGTCTTTCCGTACCGCAGCGCGTTCTCGATCAGGTTCGAAAAGACCTTCTCGATGAGCGGGTCGGCGTAGATCTCCACCCCTGCCGGGAGGGTGTTTTCGATCGCCACCGCCCCCGGCGAGACGTACCGCACCGACCGGTCGGCGACCGCCCGGATCTCCTGCCAGACGGGGGACGCGGCGCCGACCTTCTGGTATTCGGCGGTGAACGCGACGGTGTTGTTGATCCGGTTCACCATCCCGGCGGCGCTCTCGACATGCTGCCACGCGTTGGCCGGGTCCGTCCCGCGGAGGGAGAGAGCGAGGTCGAGATATCCCCAGAGCGCCGAGAGCTGGTTCAGGAGGTCGTGGCGGGTGATGCTCGCCATCAGCTGGAGTTTCCGGTTCGCGTCCGCGAGCGCCTTCTCGACACGCCTGCGCTCCAGGTTCTCGGCCGCAAGGCTCTCGTTGCTGACCGAGAGTTCCTCGACGATATCCGTGAGTTGCTGGTTCAGGGAATGCAGCTGCTCCTGCGCCTCCTGGAGCTCGGCGTTCTTTGCCACCGCGACGGCGTATGTCGAGAGGAGCGTGTTCAGGATCCGGAGTCTCCCCGCAGCGACGGTGTAGGTGCTGCCGGCAAACGGGACCTCGAGCGGGGCGCTCTCCGGCTCGGGCTGCTCCGCCGTCCGGAGGACGGCCTCGATCTGGGAGCGGACGAGGTCGGGCTCGACGGGTTTGACGATGAAACTGTCGGCCCCGGCGGCGAGACCCCGCATCACGTCGGCGGGGTCGAAGAGGTTGGTGACCAGGATGACCGGGATCTCCGGGAACTCCTCTTTGATCCGGCGGCAGAGGTCGTAGCCGTCCATGCCCGGCATCACGATGTCGGTCAGGACGATATCGGGCCTGCCGGCCGCGAGCCGCCGGAGCGCCGCCTCGCCGTCCGCTGCCAGGGTGACGTCGTAGCCCTCCTGCTCAAGTATGTGCCGGAGGAACTCGGCCTGCGTCCGGCTGTCCTCCACTACAAGAATGCTGATTATCGGTCCGTTCTGCATCTCTCCCTCCTGTACTCGTCAACGGGGCATCAGGCGTCTGATCGCCGAGAGGAAGTCCCCCGTCTTAAAGCTGCTCTTGACGATGTAGGCGTCCGCCCCGACGGCCCTCCCCTGCTCCCGGTCCTCCGGGGAGTCGAGCGAGGTGACCAGCATCACGGGAAGCCGGCGATCCCGGGCACGGAGCTTCTCGGTGAGGACGAAGCCGTTCATCCGGGGCATATCCACGTCTGAAACGACCATATCAAACTCATGCTCCTTAAGCCTTCCGAGTGCGTCGATACCGTCGACGGCGGTCTCTACCTGATATCCGGCCTCTTCGAGGACCTCCTGCAGGAGGGCCCGCGATGTGACCGAGTCCTCCACGACGAGGATCCTCCGGGCGGCCCCGCCCGGGAGTGCCGGGAGGGGCGCCGGCCGCTCCGCCTGCAGGGCGTCCTGGATCAGCTCGATCGGGTCGAGGACGAGCGCCACCCGGCCGTCGCCGAGGATCACGGCGCCCTCGATCCGCCGGACGGAACGGAGCTGGGCGCCGAGGGGCCGGACGACGATCTCCTGCACCCGGATCACCTCGTCGACCATGCAGGCGATCTGCCCCGCCCCGTAGGCGATGATGACGAGGGGCATTGCGCGCGACGGGTCGTAAGAGCCGGAGGGGGGGATGCCGAGAGCCTCGGTGAGCCGGATGACCTCGATCGTCTCCCCGCCAAGTCGGACCGTCGGCCGGCCCTGTTCGACCGCCAGGAGATCCGGGCGGACCCGGAGGACCTGCTTCACCTGCTGCATGGGGAGGACATAGATCTGCCGCTCCGCGCGGACCAGCAGCCCGCGGAGGGTGGCCATCCGGACCGGGACGGAGAGGGTGATCGCGGTCCCCCTCCCGACCGTCGAGGAGACCGTCACCTCCCCGCCGAGGCGGGAGACGCTGTCCTCGACGATGGCAAGGCCGAGCCCCCTCCCGGAGAGGTCGGTGACGACCCGGCTCGTCGTCAGCCCCGACCGGAAGATGAGCCAGATCGCCTCGCTGTCCGTGAGGGCGGCGTCCTCGTCGGCCGGGAGCACCCCGGTCTCGACGGCCGTCCGCCGGATGGCAGCGCTGTCGATGCCGGCGCCGTCGTCGGCCACCTCGATCCCGACCCGGCTCCCCGACCGGGGGAAGACCCGGATCCGCACGGTGCCGCGGGCCGGCTTATTCCGTGCGGCCCTGACCTCCGGGTCCTCGATGCCGTGATCGATGCTGTTTCTGACGAGGTGCATGATCGGCTCTCGCAGCGCGTCGAGGATGCGCCGGTCCACCTCGATCTCTCCCCCCTCGATGACGAGATCGACCGACCTGCCCGACGTCCGGGAGAACTCCCGGACGAACGCGGAGAACGGCGCGAGCATCGACGATGCCGGGAGGAGCGCGGCGTCGTGGACCAGATCGGCGATCACGGAGGTCCCCGCCTCGAGCGCCGCCCGGTCAAGCTCCATGGCGCGGACGTGGGCGGAGAGATCGTGCTGCAGCGCGGTCACGAACTCCCGGTTGAACTCCTGGAACTCGACCACCCGCTGGAGGGGGAGGACCAGGTCGGGAGGGAGCGCCGCCTTCTCCTCGCTGGATATCCCCCTCTTGATCAGGCTCAGGTCGTTGAAGGTCTGGGAGTAGTTCCACTGCCAGAAGGCGAAGCGGGCCGTCATCTCCTCGACCTCGCGCACCCGCTGGGCGATGGAGAGCCGGGTCGAGAGGAGGCCGTCCGCCCCGGCGGTGAGCTGGTCGAGCTTGTGGGCGGCGATCCTGACCGTGCCGCTGTTCTCGCTCGCGGCGCGCTCCGCTGCCGCCGGAGGGGCACAGGCCTCCCGGGCCGGGGGAGCGGGGCTCCCGGCCGCGGAGAGAGCCCGGAGCGCGGCGATGATCTCGCCGGGCGGTGCCGGCGGGCGCTCTCCCTGGAGAAGCGCTCTGATGACCGCGAGCGTCCGATGAAAGAGGTCGAACTCCTCGATGCCGGGGGCGTATTCCCCCTTCTTCACCAGGGAGAAGACCGACTCCAGCGTCTGGCAGACGGACTCGATCTCCCGGAGGTTGACGGCGCGGGCGGCCCCTTTCAGGCTGTGGACCTTCCGGTAGACCGACTCGACCGTCGCGGGGTTTAGCCCCGACTTCTCGAGGTCGATCAGGCCCGCGGTGATCGACTCCAGGTACTCCTCCGCCTCCTCGCGGAAGGTCTCGAGGAGGCGGGCGCGGAATGCTTCGTCCGATCCGGCCATGGTCGCCCTAGACCCGGTACTGCTGGGTGATCCTCTTCAAGCGGTCGCCGAGCTCGTGCAGGTCTTCGGCGGTCTTCTCCGCCTTGTGGGTGGTCTCCAGGTTCTTCTGGGCCGCGTCCCGGATATTCTCCATCGCGCGCGAGATCTGGTCGACTCCTGCCGCCTGTGTCTGGATCGATGTCGCGATCTCGACGACCTCGCGCGAGGTCTCCGCGATCGACCGGGCGAGGACCTCGATCGCCTCCTGCGCGTTGCTCGTCAGCCGGGCGGCATCCGCGACGGACCGGATCCCCTGCTCGGTCGAGACCGCCGTCGAGGAGACCCCCCGCTGGATATCGGTCAGGATGACCCGGATGTTTGCCGTCGCCTTCTTCGACTGCTCGGCGAGGTTGTGGATCTCGGTTGCCACGACCGCAAACCCTTTCCCGAACTCGCCGGCCTTTGCGGCCTCGATCGAGGCGTTCACCGCAAGCAGGTTCGACTGTTCGGAGATGTCGGTCACCGTCGCGATGATCTCGCCGACGGCCTGGCTCTGCTCCGAGAGCCGGATGACGTTCATCCGGATAACGTCCATCTGCTGCTGGATCTGGTTCATACCCTCAAGGATCTCGTGCACCGACTTCTGGCCGCCTTTGGAGACGTCGAGCGCTCGCATCGCCTTCTCCGAGACGTCCTTCGTCTTCTGGTTCACGAGCTCGGTCTTCTTCCTGACGCTCTCGACGGAGTCCGAGGTCTCGTTCACCGTCGCGGCCGTCTGCGAGCTCGCCGTCGCGAGCTCGTTCGTGACCGCCAGGATCTCGTTCGAGGCGAGGGAGAGGACCGAGACCCCCTCGTAGAGCTCCTCGCTGATCAGCTTCATCAGCCGCGAGAGTTCGATACCGATGGTGTTGAGCGCGTCGCGGTAGGCGACGAACTCCCCGGCGACCGGGATCTTCTCGTCGAACCGGGCGGTGAAGTCGCCGGAGGCGTAGAACCGGGCGAGCCGCATCGCCTCGTTCACCGGTTCCGTGATCGACTCGAGCGTCTTGTTGAACCCGGCGATGATCATACGGTAGCCGCCGCGGAAGGCTGTCTCGTCGCCGCGGATGGAGAGGTCTCCTGCGCGGGCGGCGTCCGTGAGTTTGATCGTCTCCTTGTGGAGGTGGTCGAGCGACTGGACCATCAGCGCGAGCGCGGGCCGGATCTCGTCGCCCTCGTCGGTGACCGGGAACTCCTTGACGTACTCGCCGAGAGCGATCTTCTTCAAGTTCCCCACGACGTTCGTCTGGAGATCGCCGGCGAACTCGTCCATCGTCGCGGCCATGACACCGATCTCGTCCTGCCGCCGGATGTTGAGCCGGGCGGAGAGGTGGCCGTTCCTGAGTTCCTTGAGCATCAGCACGACCTGCTGGAGGGGTTCGGAGATCGAGCGGCCGAAGAGGATGG
>DALN01000077.1:15949-21022 GCA_002499455.1 Methanoculleus sp. UBA77
CGATGATATCGGTGCCGTCGATCTCGTGGCGGATGACGCCGACTTTGTTTACGAGCATCTCCTGGAAGAAGTCCTCGCCGGCCCAGTTCTCGCCCTCGCGGGAGGGGTGGACGAGGACCTGGCCGGTGCTGTCGGCGACGAACATGTAGCCGTTCTGGCCGATGACCGTCTCCCTGAGGCTTGCCTTGACGACATCGAGCGTCTCTTCCTCCTCCGTCCCGACGAAGAGCACCCCGACGATCCTGCCGCTGCTGTCCTTGATCGGCTCGTACGCCGTGACGTAGCGCTTGCCGAAGAGGTCCCGGCTGCCGTAGTAGGTCTCGCCCTGGTTCACGACGACGTCGTAGACGTTCTGGGTCAGCTCGGTCCCGACCGCCCGCGTGCCGTCGGTCCCGATGACGTTCGTGGAGATGCGGACGGCGTGGTCGTCGTAGACCTGGAAGACCGTCGCCGCCCCGCCGACCAGCGACTGGACCTGGTCGACGATCTCGAAGTTGTCGTTGATGACGTAGCGCTCGCCGTTATCGTTCACCAGCACCAGCTGCTCGCCGTTCACCTCCGGCGTGCCCCGGGCGTAGAAGTTCTCCCGGAGGACGTTGAGGTCGCTGTTCACCTTGTTGCGGGTGAGTTTATAGACATCGTTGGTCCATCCCCTCGCGTCGTGCACCTGTGTCTCGAGCAGGGTCTCGATCTGGTCGTTGATCACCCCGCTCGAACTGGTATAGGCCACGAGGCCGAGCATGAGCGCCGGGATGATCGCAAGAAAGAGGCAGATGACCAGGATCTTCGTCCCGACCTTCATGTCTGAGAAGAATGTGAACATTTCCGTTCCGCTCGCTCCGTATGACTAATAGATGGATTCACACGAGGGATTATATAATGATCCGTTGCAGAGCCGGGCGGCATTTGCGCCCCTGTTGCAGAATAGGCCGGTATTAACGGGGCGTTTCGCAGATCACCATCCCGGGATCGGCGAGGAGTGCCGCCGCATCGAGGACGATCCGCGAGCCTTCCGCGGCGCCGAGGAGGTATCTGCCTGCGATCGGCGTCGCACCGGGCTCGATGGGGGCGAGATCGCCGGTCGGGGTGGTGCCGATATCCGTGATGTAGTCGGCGAGGATCCCGAACGTCATCGCCCCGTCGGAGAGGACGATCACCCGGTTGAGGTCGGTCAGCCCCTGCTCGGGGAGGGAGAAGAGCCGCGCGAAGTCGACGATGGAGACGATCTCCCCCCGGACGGCGCAGATGCCGACGATGAAGTCGGGCACCCCGGGCACAGGGGTGATCTCGCGGACGATGAAGGCCTCCCGGACGTACCGGGTCTCGACGGCGTACTCCCGTGCCCCGAGCCGGAAGGTGAGGATCTCCGAGAGCGCGGTCCTATGCGGCTCCTCCTCCGGCTGCGCGAGTATCCGTGCCCGCTCCGCGAGGATTGCGCCGGCCCGCCCGTTATCCGGGGAGACCTCCTCTTCGGCGGCCGGCTGGAGTGGGGAGAGCCCGCTCGCGTCCCCGGCGAGGAAAGCGCGGAGATCGCGGATGAGGACCGTCCCGTCGCCGGCGACCAGGACGCCGCTCTCACCCGGCGGCACCTCGCTCTCCTGCACCCCCCGCACCCTGTCCACCCGGAGGGCGGCGCAGTCCCGGCCGGAGGTGACGATGATGAGAGCCTCCGCGGGATGCAGGGGGCGGTCCGGGAGGCCGAGGAGCACCCGGGCGGAGTAGACGGGAACGGCCCGGCCGTGCAGGTTCATGCTGCCTGCCGCTCCCGGATGCCTTCCGGTATCGGGCGAGAGCGCCACCATGCTCGTGACCTGGCGGACCGCGGAGAGCGGGATGGCGCAGGTCACCCCCGCGACGGTGAAGGAGAGGAGGTCCGGGCGGTTCATGACTGGTTGAGGGTTGGAGCCCGGACGGATAAAAGGTTGCGGGGGTCAGAGCGCCGAGAGGTCGATGCCCCCGTTCGAGGTGGTGACGGTGATCGCCGGGCCCCCGTCGCCGAGCGTGCCCGAGACCCGCGTGCCTGACGACTCCTCAAGCCGGAGCGGGAGGTTGTTGACGGAGATCCCGCCGTTCGAGGTGGTGGCGACGATCCGGGCGTCGAGAGCCTCCGCGAGCCGGAGCGTGATCCCGCCGTTCGAGGTCCTGATATCCACGTCACCCCGGAGGGCTGGGATGGCGGCCGTGATCGGGCCGTTCGATGTCTGCAGGTCCACGACGCCCGCGGAGTCCTCCACCGTGATGCCGGCGTTGCTGGTCGTCGCCGTGACGTAGCCCTCGGCGCCCCGGACCTCGATCCTGCCGTTCGAGGACTCTGCAACGAGATCGCCGCCGGGAGCGCCGTCCACCGTCACGGGGCCGTTCGATGTCCGGAGTTCCGTCCCGTCCACCCGCACGCCCGATAGGGCGATCGGGCCGTTCGAGCTCACGGCCTCCCGGAGGACGACGGAGGGAGGCAGGTGTATCGTGTACGTGACGCTCACCCGCGGGTTGAGGCCGGTCTGCACCGTCTCAATCCGGAGCGGGTCGCCCTCCGTCACCTCGATCCGGACCTTATCGAGTTCGTCCTCGCCGTAGACGCTCCGCTTGACCGCGGTGACGCTGACGGTCTCCCCCTCCCGGACGTCCACGTTCACGGCGCCGTTGCGGTTGATCACGGTGACCCCGCTCCCCGGCTCCACCGTCACCGTCCGGTTGAACTCCTCCGTCGCCTCGATGCCCGGCACCCCGGTGCACCCGGGGAGGATGGCGGCGACGACGACCAGCAGCGCGAGCGCTGCATACCCGGTCTTCTGCATGCTCATCTCTCTCCGCACCGTCCGTTATGTAACTACCGCTCGCTGGAACGTCCGGCGGGCGAGGAGATACATCACCGCCGCAAAGACCGCGAGGTAGGCGAACGAGAAGAGGACGTCGCCGGTCGTGTAGGTGTAGCGCGCTCCCACCGCGAAGAAGTCGCTGCCGAGGGCGAAGTAACGCACCCCGTTGACCAGGTGGGTCAGGGGATTGTAGGCCGAGAGTGCCTGCAGAAGCGGCGGGAAGGCCTGGATCGGGTAGAGGGCGTTCGAGACGAAGAAGAGCGGCAGGGTGAGGAGGGTCATGATCCCCTGCAGCCCCTCCGGCGTCTCCAGGCGCATCGAGATGGTCGAGGAGAAGAGGAGAAAGCCGAGCGAGAAGGCGCCGACGAAGGCGAAGATCCCGAGGATCGAGAGGACTATCCGGCCGGCCGGGAACCCCGGAAAGAACTGCACGCCGAGGAGGATCCCGAACGCCATGATGATGCTCACCTGGATGAACGACCGGGTCATCCCGGCGAGGCCGACCCCCATCATGATGTGGGTCCGGGGCATGGGGCTCGCGAGCATCTCCCGCATCAGCCCCCAGTTCTTATCGAAGAGGAGGCTCATCCCCCCAAAGAGACTCGTGAAGAGGGTCGTCATCGCGATCACCCCGGCGGCCATGAACGTGAGGTAGTCGACCGGGACGACGCCCGCCGGCACCGGGACGGCCGAGGTGAACCGGTCGAAGTTCGAGGACATCGCGACGCCGAAGAAGGCCATCCAGAGCGCCGGCTGCAGCAGCGACGAGAAGAGCTGCGCCCTGAACCGGACGAACCGGATCATCTCCCGCCAGTAGACGGTCAGGAACTCCCATGCCGTGGCACTCACGCCCCCGTATCGCGCAGTTCCCTGCCCGTGTAATGGACGAAGACATCGTCCATCGTCGGTTTCTTCAGGTTCACGCTCGAGATCCCGACCCCGGCGCCGCGAACCCTCTCGACGATCCGCGGGAGGCAGTGGCTCCCGTCGGCCGATATCGTGATCGAGAGGCCCCGGGGCGACTCGGAGATCGACCGGATCTCCCGGACGTCACGGAGGCTCTCCCGCGCTCTCCGGTCGTCCCCGGTCTCCAGGTAGACGACATCCTCGCCGAGCGCGTTCTTCAGCCCCTCCGGGGTGCCGGAGACGACAAGTTTCCCGTGATCGATGATGCTGATCCGGTCGGAGAGCATATCGGCCTCCTCCATGTAGTGCGTCGTTAAAAATACCGTCGTCCCGGTTCTGTTCACCTGCCGGATATAGTCCCAGATCCGCATCCGGGTCTGGGGATCGAGCCCCTGCGTCGGCTCGTCGAGGAAGAGGACCTCCGGCCGGGTCAGGAGGCCCCGCGCGATCTGGAGCCGCCGCTTCATGCCGCCGGAGAGGTTCTTCGTCCGCTCGTCGCGCCGGCCGTCGAGCTCCACGACCCGGAGCATCTCGTCGATCCGCCGGTGCCGCTCGTCGCGGGGAAGGGCGTAGAGCCGGCCGTGAAACTCCATCGTCTCCCAGACCGTGAGGTCGCGGTCGAGGACGTCGTCCTGGAAGACGATCCCGATCGCCTGCCGGACCTTTGCTGCCTCCCGGGCGACGTCGTAGCCGGCAACCCGCACCGTCCCCTTCTGGAGGGGGAGGAGCGTTGTTAAGATGTTGATCGTCGTGCTCTTGCCGGCGCCGTTCGGGCCGAGGAACGAGAAGATCTCCCCTCGACGCACGGTGAAACTGATGCCGCGCACCGCTTCGACGCCGTCGAACGTATGCTCGAGGTCGCGCACCTCGATGATGTCATCCTCCTCCATGGCCACCTTCCGGACGCCGGGACGGGCCCGGATCGTCCGCGTTCTGCACCACATGCATGGTGCTGTCATATCTCCCTTTCCCTGCCGGGATGCGCCGTGCCGCCCGGTCAGCATCTGCTTCCGGGAGGGCGACGGGATCGGGAGCCGTGCGGGAAATGGTCCTGCTGCTCGCTTAAATGCCGGATCGGATAGATACTCTGAAATATCTGGACTCCCCATTCCATCCTCAGAGACTGGCGTGTACGGCTGTTTTCCCTTCACCGCTGCCGGCGTCCCCGGCCATCGAGCCCTGCAGAGCGCCGCTCCCGTCTCCGGCGCGACGGCGCACGAGGAGCGGGCGGGAGGGATCCGGTGACCCCGCCCTTCCGCGCCTTCCTCGCTCTCCTCACAGCGGCGGCGCTCGTGGCGTCGGCGGGCGGCCTTGTGGTCGCGAACGCCGACCTGACGCCGGCAGAGGTGAA
>DALN01000077.1:21082-22579 GCA_002499455.1 Methanoculleus sp. UBA77
AAGATCGTCCAGTTCGACGCGAAGGGCTGCCCGAACCCGATCGTCACGGTGACGACCGATAATGCGACGGTCGAAGGGATCATGGCCTCAGATAAGCCGTTCGACGTCTTCCGGGCGGCGATGCGGGAGGGTACGGTCACGGTCGAGGGGAACACCCTCCTCGGGACGCTGCGGTCGGGAATGGTCGGGCTCGGGCTCCGGGTGATGGACCTGATCGGGCTCTGAGAAGAGGTTAGCGGCGGGGTCTACAGCCCCACGAGGCGCATGCAGAAGCCGAGCGTCAGCCCCGCCATGGCCGACGTCGCCGAGAGGGCCGCGAGGACGACGGCGTTCACGACCGGGCCGGTCCTGAGCGGGGTGTAGGTCGGGTTGCGCTGCAGCCGCCGCACGGTCCTGAAGGGCTTTGCGGTCGCCGAGATGGGGGATTTGTAACGCCTGATCTTCATCTGAACACCTCCTCCGTATCCTCCGGGCAGGATCGTTTCAGTGAGTGGGTTGTTTCACCGAATATTAATTCTTATGGTTCAGCTTTCCGTGAGGGTCGGTGCCGCGACAGGTTTATCCGTTCGCCGGGGAGAACCCCTCCGGAGATGCATCGATATCAAAGGACCCTCCTCTACGGCATACTGGCGTTTGCCGTCTACGCGGGAATCAGCTTCATGCTCGGCGGGCGGGTGAACTGGATCCTCGCGGCAGCGGCGGCCGCCGGGGTGATGATCGGGGTCTTCTTCATCCATCCGCGGCGGAGCCGGTGAGCAGGATGGCGGCGGGCGTGCGGGCGGAGTGGGAGCCGCTCCGGAAGGTTGTCGTCCACCGGCCGGGGATCGAGATGTTCTTCGGGCTGCTGGACCCATATGCCGCGCTCTACGAGCGGGCGTTCAGCCGCTACGAGGCCCGCCTGGAGCACGATGCCCTCGTCCGGACCCTCCGCGAGGAGTTCGGGGTCCGGGTCCTGCACCTCAAGGAGACGATCCTCGAGGCCGCCGACCGCGACCCGGCGGTGCGCCGGCGGCTCGTCGAGTGGGCGTACGGGGCCGTCACCCTCCGCGGCGGGAAGAGCGAGATGGCGGAGGCCCGGCGAAGCATGGAGCAGAACGCCGCGGCGCTCGATGCGCAGCACTTCTTCACCCTCCTGCTCCTCGACCCCGTCATCGACGTGGGGTGGGGGCGCACCGGCGGAGTGGACGTCCATATCCTCGAGCAGAGGCCGCTCGCGAACCTCTATTTCATGCGCGACCAGCAGGCGGTGGCCGGCGGCGGTCTCGTCGTCGGGCGGCCGGCAAAACGGCAGCGGCTGCGCGAGCCCGAGATCACGGGGTTCCTCTGGGAGGTCCTCGGGCTCCCGGTCGCCGGGAGGGTGGAGGAGCCGGGGACGTTTGAGGGCGGGGACTTCATGCCGATGGGGGAGTTCGCCCTCCTCGGTACCGGGGACCGGACGAACGCCGAGGGGGTGCGCCAGTTCCTCGGCTCGGGACCGGGCTTTGACGAGATCGGGGT
>DALN01000077.1:22630-27537 GCA_002499455.1 Methanoculleus sp. UBA77
GAGGTCCTTTTACGGCGGGCGCAGGTCGATGTCTATTACCGGGCGGGCGGGGCGTACGAGCCCGCGGGCGAGACCGCGAACCTCTACGACTACGTCAGGTCGAAGGGCTTTGCCGTGATCGACCTCTCGATCCTCGAACAGCTCTCCTATGCCGCAAACATCCTCTGCATCCGCGACGGGAGCATCCTCGCGGTGGAGGGGGAGCGGGTGATGCGGACGGTCCTTCTGAACCTGGAGCGGAAGGCCGCCCGCGACCCGCACCGCTATGGAAGTCTCCTTCGCCACGCGGAGGAGGATTACCGCCGGATCCGGATCGCGGCTGAGTTCTTCCCGCACCGGAAGGCGTTCTATGCGCACGATATCGAGGTCACGCCGCTCCATATCGAGAACCTGACGGGCGGGTACGGCGGGCCGCACTGCATGACCTGCACGCTGGAGCGGGGGTAACGGGATGCCGGAGAAGGCCGTGGTGATCGCGCTCGGCGGCAACGCCATCCTGCAGCACCGTGAGGCGGGGACGGCCGAGGAGCAGCTCGCAAACCTCCGCCGGGCCGCTATCGAGATCGCGGCGATCGCTGCCGCCGGCTACGCGGTCGCCGTCACCCACGGCAACGGCCCCCAGGTGGGTGATATCCTTCTGCGGAACGAGATCGCAAAGGACATCCTCCCGCCGATGCCGCTCGACGTCTGCGGGGCGGAGAGCCAGGGGATGATCGGCTACCTCCTCCAGCAGGCGCTCGGGGAGGCCGGGCTCGACATGCCGGTCGCGGCGGTCCTCACCCGGACCCTGGTGGACGGCGGCGACCCGGCATTATTCGGGAGCCCGACAAAGCCCATCGGTCCGAACTACACGGCGATGCAGGCGCGGGGGCTCGAGCGCGAGAAGGGCTGGCGGATGGTGCAGGTGCCCGGGCAGGGCTACCGGCGTGTGGTCCCCTCCCCGCGCCCGCTCGCCCTCGTCGAGGGGGAGGCGATCGCGCGGCTCTTTGCCGCCGGTGTGATCGTGATCGCCGCGGGCGGCGGAGGCGTCCCGGTGGTCGGCGAAGGTGGAGGCACTCTCCGGGGCGTCGAGGCCGTGGTGGACAAGGACTACACCGCGGCGCTCCTCGCCCGGCTCGTCGGTGCCGGCGACCTCCTGCTCCTGACCGACGTCGAGCACGTCGCCCTGAACTACGGCCGCGCGGACCAGCAGGATCTCCGCGAGATGACGATCGCGGAGGCAAGACGGCACCTGGCTGCGGGGCAGTTCCCGGCCGGGAGCATGGGGCCGAAGGTTGAGGCGGCCGTCGGGTTCCTCGACGCGGGAGGGGAGCGGGCAACCATCGCCTCGCTCGATTCGGCCGCCGATGCTCTTCGCGGCCGGGCAGGGACCCGGATCCGCCGATGACCGTCCCCCCACCCCAACCCTTATATACTGCATCCCCGAATCCCCGGCGGTGAAGGAAGATATGGCGGATAACTTCTGGACGGGTGTCATCGTCGGATGGCTTGTAGGGCTCATTCTCGGCTTCCTGCTGCCGGTGATCGGCCCCCTGGTCGGCGGGTTCGTCGCCGGCTGGATGTCCGGGCGCGGGATCGCGAACGGGGCAAAGGCCGGCCTGCTTGCGGGCATCCTCGGCGCCATCGTCATCGCGGCGCTCCTCCTCATCGGGGGCACGGTTCTTCTCGGGGCGTTCGGGTTCATCGCGGGCCTCGGAACGTCGCTTGTCATCATCGTTATGGCGTTCGTCTACCAGGGGCTCCTCTCCCTGATCGGCGGCGTCATCGCCGGCGCGATCCGCAGGTAGACCGCAGGTTGACCACGGGGAGGGCTTCCCTCCCCGGAAACGGAGGCGCGGATTGGCGAAAGACGGCGGTTCGTACTGGGTCTCGGCACTCGTGGGTCTCATCTTCATGCTCTTCGTGAGTCCGTTCTTTCCGGTAGCGGGCCCGATCGCCGGGGGGATCGTCGGGGGCTACCTCGGCCCGCCGGGGGCGGTCAGGGGCGCGCTCGGCGGGCTTCTCGACGGCCTCGTCGTCGCCGCGATCTTCTCGGTCATCGCCGTCGTCGGCGGGACGGCACTCCTCGGCCCGCTCGGCACCCTGCTCGGCCTCGGGGTTGCGGTTCTCCTCTTTGCTCTCGCCCTCTACTTCGGGGTCCTCGGTGCCGTCGGCGGCGCGATCGGCGGGGCGCTCAAGGCATGGATGATCGAGCGCCGGCGGATCACGGGATGAGGTTGCCGATCCCTTCCTGGAGTCGTATGGCGATCCGGGAGCGATACAGCCAGAGGTAGGCGGCGACCGCCGCGGCCTCGATGGTGATGACATACGCGACGATATGGGCGAGCGAGACGTCGTAGAGAACTCCCATCACGGCGCTCCCCACGAACCATGCCGTCCCGAAGACCGCGCTCACCGTACCGTAGGCCTGTCCCCTCAGGTTCGCCGCCGTGGACGCTGCTATCGATGCCCGGAGAGCGGTCTCGAAGATCCCGATCCCGGCCCCCCAGACGAGCACTCCCGCGAGCGCGAGACCCGGAGTTGACGAGAAGGCTAAGAGAACCGTGGCGACGCTGAGGACCGGGATGGCAAGGAGCGTGTGGACGCCGACGCGATCGAAGACCCGCCCGGCGAGGAGCGCCACGGCGACCGAGACCACCATCGCCGCGGCGTAGAAGAGAGGGATGGCGGCATCGGGGATGATCGACCCGGCTTTCAGGTGGAAGGAGATGAGCGGGAAGTTGGCGAACCCGGCCATGCCGAGGAAGATGAACGTGGCATACGGCATGATCCCGGACAGATCGCTGCCGGTCTCCGGGTTCCCTCCATCCGCCTCCAGGCGCCCCGGCTTCGGCACAGCGGATCGGGCAACGAGAAGCATCACCGCAAGACCGGCGAGCGGGATCCCGAGCAGGAGAAACCCCGCAGCGTAGCCGCCGGTGAAGGCGAGGGCCGCGACCATGACGAGAGGCCCGATGACCGCACCGACCTGGTCGATCGCTTTGTGGATCCCGAACCCCCACCCCCGCCCGACGGAGGTCGTCGCGTGGGAGAGGATCGTGTCCCGTGCCGGTGTCCGGATGGCTTTTCCCACCCGCTCGGCGATGATGAGCAGGGCCGCAGACTCCCAGCGCCCGACGACGGCGAGGAGCGGGATCGCGGCGAGCAGGCCGTAGCCGGCCATCGCCACCTTCCAGTAACTGTGGTTCCGGTCGATGTAGGTGCCGGTGGCGGTCCGCAATGCATACCCGATGAACTCGCCGAACCCGGCGACGAGCCCGACGATGGCTGCGCTCCCGCCGAGGAGGAGGATGTAGGGGCCGGTGACGCTCCGGGCCCCGTTCGAGACCAGGCTTCCGAGAAGGCTTACCACCCCGAGGAGGAGGATGAGCCGGACCGAGAGGTCGCGGACCTCTTCGGGGTCGTCCGGGGGAGAACCAGGCATACTCTCTCCGGTCTGAGGGACTCCGATGTATATATTGGTGCACCGGCGATGCAGTGCCCTTATCTCTCTTTGCCGCAAATACTCCCGGCATGCACGGGGCGGGGTCTCCGCCCTTCGGGAGGCATGAAGAACGGCAGCGGAGCAGCAAGGCGCTCAATCGTATTCACGGCAATTCATCCTGGCACTCGTCACGATCGTCACGTTCTTGAATCCCTTCACGGGCTCGGCGATCAACCTGGCGCTCCCTGCCATCGGGACCGAGTTTGCCGCCGACGCCACCGCGCTCGCCTGGGTCTCGAGCGCCTACCTCCTCGCGTCGGTCATCTTCCTCCTCCCGGCAGGGAGGCTCGGCGACTCCCGGGGGAGGGTCACCGTCTTCCTTGCAGGGGTCGTCGTCTACACCGCAGGATCCCTCCTCACCATCCTGACGTCCTCGATCGAGATGCTCCTCGTCTTCCGCTTCATCCAGGGCACCGGCGGGGCCCTGATCTACGCAAACAGCGTGGCCCTGATCACGAGCCTCTACCCGCCCGGCGAACGGGGTTACGCGATCGGGCTGAACACGACGGCGGTCTACGCCGGGCTCTCGCTCGGCCCGTTCCTCGGCGGCGTCCTGACCCAGTTCCTCGGCTGGCGGAGCATCTTCGTCGTGACCGCCCTCCTTGCCGTCCCGGCGCTCTTCTACGCAAAGAGGTTCCCGGCGTTCCTGAATGAGCAGCGGCGCGAGCGCTTTGATATCCCCGGCCTGGTCCTCTCCTCGGCCCTGATCCTCTGCCTCTTCCTGGGCCTGGCCTCGGCCGCGACACCTGCCGGTGTAACGCTTCTCGCCGCCTCGATCGTCCTCGGCGCGGCCTTCTTCCGGGTGGAGCAGCGGCAGCCCTGCCCCCTCCTCCCGGTCTCGCTCATCACCTCGAACCGGGTCTTTGCCGCCTCGAACGGCGCCGCCCTGATCAACTACAGCGCCACGTTCGCGATCGGGTTCCTCCTCTCCCTCTACCTCCAGTACATCCGCGGCTACGAACCCGTCGCCGCGGGCACCCTCCTCCTGGTCCAGCCGGTCGTCCAGGTCTTCGTCGCCCCGGTGGCCGGCCGCCTGGCCGATAAGGTGCAGCCCGGCCACGTCGCCTCGGTGGGGATGGGGATCTCGGCCGTCGGGCTCTTCGGCCTTGCCCTCCTCTCGGAGACGACGCCGGTCGGCGTGATCGTCGCGCTCCTGGTCCTCCTGGGCGTGGGGCTCGGGCTCTTCTCGTCCCCGAACACCACGGCGATCATGGGATGCGTCGAGAAGAGGTTCTTCGGGAGCGCATCGGCGATGACGGCGATGATGCGGTCGATGGGGATGATGTTCAGCATGGGAGCGGTCCTCGTGGTCTTTGCGGTCATCATGGGCTCGACCACCGTGACGCCGGCGATATTCCCGGAGTTTCTCCTCTCCGTGAGGCTCCTCTTCCTCGCCTTCGCGATCCTCTCGGTCTTCGGGGTC
>DALN01000071.1:0-4916 GCA_002499455.1 Methanoculleus sp. UBA77
CGGTCGCGGTCGATCCACGTCAGTTACGTCGACGTCGGGTCGTGCAACGGCTGCGACATCGAGGTGCTCGCCTGCCTTGCGCCGCGCTACGACATCGAGCAGTACGGCATCTACGTCCACAACAACCCCCGGGAGGCCGACGTCCTCCTGGTCATCGGCTCCGTCACCCCGCAGTGGGTCGACAAGCTCCGCGATATCTGGGAGAAGATCCCGGAGCCGAAGGTGGCCGTCGCCATCGGGAACTGCCCGATATCGGGGTGTGTCTATGCCCGGAAAGGCACCCTGACCACCCCCCCGGTCGAGAACTACATACCCATCGCGGCAAGCGTGCCGGGCTGCCCCCCACGCCCGACCGAGATCCTCTCCGCCATCCTCTCGGTCGCGCCGCTGATATTCAAGGACTACGAGGAGAAGAAGCCATGAAGAAGACCGTCGACGTATCCATCCCCCTCGGCCCGATGCACCCCTGCTGGAAAGAGCCCGTCCGCATCAAGTGCGAGACGGCGGGCGAGCGGGTGATCAGGACCGAGGTCGAGCTCGGGTACATGAAGAAAGGGATCGAGCGGATCATGCGCGGCAGGCCCTGGCAGGAGGTGATGTTCCTTGCCGAACGCGTCTGCGGCATCTGCTCGGTCGTCCACAACATGGTCTTCATCGAGGCGATGGAGAAGATCAGCGACATCACGGTCCCGCCGCGGGCGGCATACCTCCGGGTCGTCGTCAACGAACTCGACCGGATAGCAAGCCACATCCTCGCGAACTTCTCCTACTGCTACACGATCGAGCACGAGACGCTCGCGATGTACCTCCTGAACACCCGCGAGACCGTGCTCGACAACCTGGAGCGGATCACGGGTTCACGGATCAACACAGCCTACATGATCCCCGGCGGCGTCAGGTTCGACCTCCTCTCCGAGGACGCCGCGGCGCTGCTTGCCGACCTCGATACGGTAGAGGCGGAGATGAGGCGGTATACCCGGATCTTCGAGACCGGCCCCATGATCGCTCTCCGGAGCAAGGGGATCGGGGTCATGAGCCGTGAGGATGCAATCCGGTCCCACACCGTCGGCCCCACGGCCCGGGCGAGCGGGGTCGAAGACTGCGATCTCCGCCTCCGCCACCCGACCTACCGGGAGCTCGGTTTTACCCAGGTCACCCGGACGGAGGGCGACAACTTCGCCCGGATCATGCTCAGGTTCCAGGAGGTCTTCCAGAGCATCGACCTGATCAGGAAGTGCGTAAAGAATCTCCCAAAAGGGCCTATCCGGGGCGGCGGGTTCTGCAAGGCCGGGGAGACCTCGTATGCCGGCGAAGCCCCCCGCGGGGAGCTGACCTACACGATCAAGACCGACGACTACGGGAGGGTGCTCGATATCGCGATCCGGACACCCTCGGTCATGAACATCGAGGCCTGCGCTCACGCGATGATCACGGACGCGACGTCGATCGCCGACGTGACCTCGACGTTCATCAGCAGCGACCCCTGCATCGCGTGCAACGAGAGGTGAGGTATGCGATCGATCGTCTACTACGTGCGGGAGTTCCTCCGGCCGGAATGGTTGAAGAAGTTCTTCTGGGTAAAGACTGCGCCGCTCGATACCCCTTCGTACTTCAAGGGCTACCCGTCCCTGACCGGGAAAGAGTGCGTGGGGTGCTTCTCCTGCATGATGATCTGCCCTGCGCCCGAAGCAATTGCGGTCCTCCGCAAGAAGGACCGGTGGGAGCCGGAGGTCTATCCCGGCCACTGCATCCGGTGCGGCCTCTGCGTCGAGGCCTGCCCCGAAGGCGTCCTCTCAAGCGGCCGGATCCTCGACGTCACGCAGCGTGACGGAACGGCACTCTGGTCGTGGTATCACCTCCAGGTTGACGACAGCCTCTGCATGCGGTGCGGGAACTGCTGCGTCTCCTGCCCGGTCAACCGGCAGATTGATCCCCAGCTTGCCGGGACCGGGACGTCCTCAAGCGACGAGGTGATCATGCGGGTCGAGGGCGGCAGGGTCCGGATCCTCCACGAGGAGAAGTGCACGGGGTGCAAGACCTGCGAGACCCACTGCCCGAACCGCGCTATCCGGGTCGTCCGGATGGTGGAAGGGGTGCAGCCGGAGGAGGCGGAGGCATGACCTTCCTCATGATCACCGGGCGGACGGTGAACCAGGGCGTGACGGTCGAGAACAAGACCTCTGCCGAATACGCGGAGGAGACCTCCACCTGTTTCATGCACGAGTTCGATATGATGGAACTCGGCCTTGCCGACAACGATCCCGTCCGGGTGACCGGGCCCTGCGGGGAGGTCGTCATGCGGGCGGTTGCGTCGGTGGAGGTGGAGATGGGGACCGTCTTCGTCCCCTACGGCCCCTACGCGAACCACATCATCGCCGCCGGCACCCACTCCACCGGGATGCCGGACTTCAAGTCGCACGAGGTGGAGATCGAACCGACGGACGAAGAACCAAAGACCGTTCACGGACTGATGGAAGACCTGGGAGGGCTTGCGTATGATCGTTAAGGACGCGGTCTGCCCGTTCTGCGGGTGCCTCTGCGACGATATCGAGGTGGAGGTCGAAGGGAACCGGGTGGTCGCCGTGACGAACGCCTGCGAGCTCGGTAAGACGAAGTTCATGGGCGAGCAGAGGCTGAAGAACCCGATCCTGCGTGACGGAAACACCTGGAAAGACATAACGTGCGACGAGGCGATCCGGTATGCCGCCGATATGCTTCTATCCGCCGAGCGCCCGCTCCTCTATGGGTGGAGCGGCACCCACGGGGAGGCGCAGTGCGTGGGGGTCCACATGGCCGAACTCATCCATGGGGTCATCGACAACACCTCCTCGGTCTGCCACGGGCCGTCGATCCTGGCCATCCAGGAGGTCGGGCACCCGGGCTGCACGCTCGGCGTGGTGAAGAACCGGGCGGACCTCGTGATCTACTGGGGCTCAAACCCGATCGACGCCCACCCCCGCCACCTCTCGCGGTACACGCGCTACGCCGAAGGGTTCTTCCTCGAGAACGCCTTCCGCGACCGGAAGGTGATCGTCGTCGACGTCAGGAAGACCGAGACCGCGAACATCGCCGACGAGTTCGTCCAGATCAAACCCGGCGGGGACTACGCGGTCCTCTCGGCGCTCCGGGCGATCGTCCAGGGGAAGACGGATACGATTCCCCGGACGGTCGCCGGGGTCACGAAGGAGCAGCTCATCCGGGTGGCGAACCTCTGCAAATCCGCGAAGTTCGGGGCGGTCTACTTCGGGCTCGGCCTCACGATGACCCGCGGGAAGTACAAGAACATCAGGAACGCCATCGAACTCGTCTCGGAACTGAGCCGGCACACGAAGTTCACGATCTCGGCGATGCGGGGCCACTACAACGTCTACGGCTCGAACGAAGTGAACACCTGGATGACCGGCTACCCCTTCGGGATCGACTTCTCGCGGGGAATCGCCTTCTACAACCCGGGCGAGACGACGGCGGTGGATATCCTGGCCCGGAAGGAGTGCGACGCGGCGCTGATCGTCGGGAGCGACCCGGCCGCCCACTTCCCCCGGAAGTGCCTCGAGCACCTCGCGGATATTCCGGTCGTCCAGCTCGACCCCTATCCGAACGCCACGACCGCGTTCTGCAACGTCCAGATCCCGGTGGCGGTGACCGGCATCGACGCGGAGGGGACGGCCTACCGGATGGACGGGGTGCCCATCCGGACCCGGCAGGTCCTCTCCTCCAACTACCCCTCCGATAGAGAGGTACTCTCGAAGATGTATGCACTGATGCAGGAGGCGCCGGGGCGATGAGCGAACTCCTGGTGAAGAACGCCTGCGTGATCGACCCCATCCGGGGCATCAACGCCGAGGTGATGGATATCGCCATCCTTGACGGGAAGATCGTCGAGGAGGTGAGCGGTGCGGCGGAGGTGATCGACGCCCACGGTATGCTCACGATGCCGGGCGGGATCGACTCGCACACCCATATCTGCGGGACGAAGGTGAACTTCGGGCGGTATATGAGCCCGGAGGATATGCGGGCGGGAAGGACGCCCCGGCGCGGGCCGATGCACGCCACGTCCGGCTACAGCGTCCCGACGACCTACGGGAACAGTTACCGCTACAGCGTGATGGGCTACACGAGCCTCCTTGAAGGCGCGATGGCGCCGCTCGAGGCCCGGCACACCCATGAGGAGTTCATCTACACGCCGCTCCAGGACACGATGGCGAACACCCTCTTTGACGGGAACTGGGCGATCATGGAGGCGATCCGCGACGGGGATATCAAACGGGTCGCGGCCATCATCGCCTGGACGCTCCGGGCGGTCAAGGGGTTCGGCGTCAAACTCACGAACCCGGGCGGCACCGAGGCCTGGCAGTGGGGCCAGAACGTCTCCTGCATCAGGGACCCGGTGCCCTACTTCGAGGTGACGCCGGCCGAGATCATCCGGTCGGTCGTCGAGGCGAACGAGCTCCTCGGTCTCCCGCACTCGGTCCACCTCCACTGCAACAACCTGGGGACGCCGGGGAACTACACCTGCACGCTCGGCTCCTTCGGCCTCATCCCGGACCTGAACAAGAAGCGGCAGACGCTGTATGCCACCCACGTCCAGTTCCACGCCTACGGCNNTGGAAGGATTTCTGCTCGAAGAGCGAGCCGATAGCAAACTTCGTCAACATGCGGCCACAGATCGTCATGGACATGGGGCAGGTGATGTTCGGCCGGACGACGACAATGACCGCCGACGGGCCGATGGAGTTCAACCTCTACCGCCTCCACCACGACAAGTGGAGCAACCACGACGTGGAGCTCGAGACCGGTTCGGGGATCATCCCGGTCATCTACCGGCGCAAGAACCTGGTCAACTCGATCATGTGGGCGATCGGACTCGAGCTCGCCCTCCTCACGAAGAGCCCCTGGCAGTGCCTGCTCACGACGGA
>DALN01000071.1:5015-6827 GCA_002499455.1 Methanoculleus sp. UBA77
ACGAGATCGCGGTGATGACCCGGGCCGGCGCGGCGCGTGCGCTCGGGATCCAGGATCTGGGCAAAGGCCATCTTACCCCGGGCGCTGATGCGGATATCGCCATCTACCCGATCAGGATCGATGAGGTCGATCCGTCGGTCGACTACCAGAAGGTGATCGAGGCGTTCGGCCAGACCGAGTACACGATCAAGCGGGGCAGGGTCGTCGCCCGGAGAGGGGAGTGCGTGGTCGACGGGAGCAACGCGACGTTCTGGGTTCGGCCGAAGGTCTCCGACGCCTACGATATGGGCAAAGACCCCGACTTTATCGAGAAGTTCGACCGCTACTACACGGTCCGGATGAGGAACTACCCGGTGCAGGAGGAGTACCTGAACCGGAACCGCTGTATCGAGACGGAGGCGGCGATATGAAGGTCACGCTCGCGATGAAACCCTCCGCCAGGCAGTCGTTCATCCCCATCGAGGCGGAGTCGATCGTCCCGAAGAACTTTCTGTCAGGCACGGATCACCTGGTCTGGCGGGGGAACCGGGAACTCCGGCTCGACGAGGTCTTCACGGTCACCGTGGAGGGAGAGGCCGACCGTGCCGGGGATGTCGAGGTCGTCATATCGGGGGATGAGACGTTCCGGCTGAAGCGCATCGGGGAGTACATGGACGCCGGGAAGATCACAGTCCTCGGCGGTATCGGTATGCACTGCGGCAACTTCATGAGCGGCGGGACGATCGAGATCCACGGCAACGCCGACGCCTGGCTCGGCCGTGAGATGACGGGGGGCACCATCATCTGCCGGGGCGACGCCGCCGACTACTGCGCGTCGGGCTACCGCGGCGGCAGGAAGGGAATGAAGGGCGGCAGCGTCGAGGTCTTCGGTCGCGCCGGCGATTTCCTTGCGGAGCACATCGCCGGCGGTACTGTGGTCG
Organism: Methanoculleus sp. UBA77; assembly: GCA_002499455.1. Taxonomy (GTDB): domain Archaea; phylum Halobacteriota; class Methanomicrobia; order Methanomicrobiales; family Methanoculleaceae; genus Methanoculleus. The sequence goes on from DALN01000071.1 coordinate 5,936, forward strand.
TGCACGGCGGTGCCGGGGACATGCCCGGTGCCGAGATGCACGGGGGGACGCTCGTCGTCCACGGGGACTGCAGCCGTCCGGCGGCGAATATGAAGGCGGGGTCCTGTTATATCTACGGGACCGCGCACGGTATGCTCCCTACCTTCCGGAAGGTCGGGTCTGTTCAGCACGAAGGACACGCACTTATCCACTTTACGGGAGATATCGCGAACAGAGGGAAAGGAAATCTTTTTGTGAAGGACTACGTATATCTGGACTGAGATGGCCAGACACGAGTGTGGGTTCGAGGCTCCGATCCACTGCAAGAAGTGTGGGAGACCGCTGGACAGCAACGAACGTACGGGCCTTTTCTGCCCGCACTGTGGTAGAAGAGTCAGCATGCTCTGTCCCGGGTGCGGGCGTCTCTGGTGATCAGGCCCGGTTCTTCACCCATTGGGCATACTGGGCGCGTAACTGCCGGACATCCTGCTCGGTGAGTTCACGTTTCCCGGTCTGGTGCAGGTACGATTCAAGCTGTTCTACGACCTGTTCTGCATCCAGGAAGTCATCGGCATCCAGGTAGACCGGCACTTTTGCGATGTTGATCGCCTCCCCGCACATCGGGCAGAGCCTCCAGCGCTGGTAACGGTCAACGTAGGTGAAGGTCTTGCAGCCCGGACAGCGGATGACGAGGTACATGATCAATGGGAGTGTGCGGGCGGGCGGATTTATAGTTATCTATACGGGTTTCTCCTGAGAGCCTGATACATCTCAGGCGGTAGCTCAGACAACTGGAATGAGGAGCAAGTCCGGCAAACCGAAACGAGGAAAGCCCCGTTGAACTGGACGAGGAGCAAGTCCGGCAAACAGGACCGTGGTGGCTGTGCACCTTCGGTGCTCGAGCTCCTGCCCT
>DALN01000071.1:6884-23837 GCA_002499455.1 Methanoculleus sp. UBA77
GAAGGTCTTCGAAGGCAGGAGTTGAAGCACCGAAGGTGCGGAGGAGGAGGCCGGAGGCCGGGCGGGGTGGGGGTCACACGCTCCCATAAGTGGTGGAGACAGGGGAGGGGCAAGCCCCCCTCGAAGACCAAAGGTCTTCTCATGCTCACTTTCGTTCGCACCTCGCACCTCCGGTGCTCAAGCTCGCTACGCTCGCACTCCGCACCCTTCGGGTGCTCGAGCTCCGGGCGTTCCGCCCGTCGCACGCCCCGTCAGCCCCTCTTCGCACCTTCGGTGCTCGAACTCCGCTCCTCGAAGACCTCCGGTCTTCTCAAACTCCTGTCCTACGGACAGTCGTTCTCCGGAGCGTCGTTCCCCCAAAGGCGATATCCACCACGGTCCACTGCGCGGGTTTTGTTTCTTGCCGGCTGTTTCGACCAATGACGCTCCGCCCTGGAGGCTCAAATTTTGCTCTTATGGGAATGTTGTTCCCCAGGATATCTGATCGTTCCCTCTCTGGTGCTCTCCAGCCAGTCTGTCCAACCCCCCTCACTCCCCCTGCGCCCCTCTCTGCGCGAGATCCTTCACCGCCGGCCCGTGGATCACCCTTCCCCCGGCATCGTAGCGCGANNTCGGCGCTGTTCCATGTGACGACGCATCCCATGTGGGTGCAGGTGGGGTTGACGGCGCGGACCCGGCCTTCCCTGTCCCGGAAGACCCCGGTCTTCTCGCCCTCGATCATCATGATCCTTCCTTCTCCGGGCCGGACGTCGCGTATCTCCCCCGACGGCCGGGAGATCGCCCCGCCGATATACTTCTCGGCCACCTCGATGTTGTGCACGAGGAACCTCCTTGCCGAGGCCATCGGTTTGAACCGGTCGGGGGCGTAGACCTCGCTCCAGGGGTTCTCGCGCCCCCGGATCATATCGGCGATGATCAGCCCGGCCACGGTGCCGTTGGTCATCCCCCACTTCCGGAAGCCCGTTGCGATGTAGACGTTCTCGTGGCCGTCTGCGAGCGGGCCGATGTAGGGGACGCCGTCGTTGGTGATGTAGTCCTGCGCCGACCAGCGGTAGTCGACGGACCGGACCGGGTAGACCGACCGGGCGTATCGCTCGAGGGCGCGGTAGTGCTCCCGCGTGTCCACGTCCTCCCCGCTCCGGTGCTCCATCCCGCCGACGAGCACCAGTTCGCCGTCCCCGGCGGGCTGCGACCGCCAGGAGTGGGCCGGGCTCTCGGCGTTGATATACATCCCGTCCGGGAACGGCTCGTCAAGCCGGACGCCGAGGACGTAAGAGCGCGACGGGTCCATCCGCGCGTAGTAGAACCCGGGGCTGTCGTAGAAGGGATAGTGGGTCGCGAGGACGACGTTTCCGGCGGTTATGGTCCCGTTCTCGGTCCTGACCGTGCAGGGAGAGCCTCTCTCGTCCCGGACCTCGACAGCCCGGGTATGCTCGTAGATCCGGCTCCCGTCGCCGGGGATCAGGGAGGCGAGGGCGAGGAGGTACTTCACCGGGTGGAACTGCGCCTGGTTATCGAACCGCACCGCCCCGTAGGTTCTGCCCGGCAATGGTATCTCCTCGACGAACGTCGCCGGGAGGCCGAGGCTCCGCGCCGCATCCGCCTCGGCCGCGAGATCGTCGCGGGAGTCCGGCGACTCGGCGTAGGTATAGGCGGGTTTCGGGATGAAGTCGCACGGGATGCTGTAGTCCCGGACAAATGATGCGATCTGCCCGATCGCCGCCTGGTTCGCGTCGGCGTACTGCTGCGCGAGCCCGGTCCCGAACTGGTCGACGAGGTTAGCGTAGATCAGCCGGTGGAGCGAGGTGACCTTTGCCGTCGTGTGGCCGGTCACGCCCTGCGAGAGCCTGCCCGCCTCGATCAGGGTGACCGCGTGGCCCGCCTGTTTGAGCAGGACGGCGGTGGTGATCCCGGCAATGCCCCCGCCCACGACGACCACGTCGGTCTCAAGGCTCCCCGATAGCGGGGGGTGCATCGTCCCCGCGGTTGTCTCCATCCAGAACGACTCGTGCCTGCCCGGCAGGCTGTATCCTTCACCCGGCCCGTACACCATAGGTTACGCCTCCTCCTGCCCGCCTGTCCTCAATCCCGGCAGGTGCCGGGGAATGGGCTGCGGTGGGCGGTCACCATTATGCCGGGAGCATATATAGGTGTGGGGCGGTGGTGAGCCGGGGAACCTGAACCACGACGTTCGGTGAAACGGAGATCGAGCACAGAACGGTTACAGGTCCGGGGCTTAAGAGACCGGAGTTCCTCAACACAAAAGTCTCACGCCAATGATGTCTCACGCGAAGATCGCGAAGCCGCGAAGTCAGGATTATTGTTGGGCGCAAACCATCCCTTCGCGTTCTTCGTGGCTTCGCGTGAGATTTCGTTACTTCCGCACGATCTCTTTCACCTTGAGGTCCCTCACCGTCGGGCTCTCGATCACCCTNNCAGTCCCAGGTCTCCTCGGCGTTGTTCCAGGCGACGGTGCAGGCCATGTGCATGCAGGTCGGGTCCAGCGTGGTGACCCGCCCCTTGCCGTCGCGGTAGATCGCGACCTTCTGCCCGTCAAACTCGATGACCCGCCCCTCCCGGGCCGGTATCGCCGCGACCTCCCTGTCGAACCTGCCGGCATCGACCTCGATCGCTCCCCCGGCCGACTCCAGGTTCTTCTGCACCCATCCGGGGCGGGCGGGCTGCTCCCGGAACCGTGCAGGTTCGAAAACCTCCGCCCAGGGGTTCGTGCGCCCCCGGATCAGGTCGGTGATGATCATCCCCGCCGCGGTGCCGGCGGCCATCCCCCATTTCCCGAATCCCGTCGCGATATAGACCCGGTCGTGCCCCTCCGCAAGCGGGCCGATATAGGGGACGCGGTCGGCCGTGATGTAGTCCTGCGCCGACCAGCGGTAGTCGACCGACCGGACCGGGTAGACCGACCGGGCATACTGCACGAGAGCGCGGTAGTGCGCCCGGGTGTCCGTCACCGTCCCGGTGTCGTGCGCCTCACCGGTGACGATGGCGAGTTCGCCCTCCCGGTCGGGCTGCGACCGCCAGGAGTGGACGGGGCCTGCGGCGTTGATGAAGATCCCGTCCGGGAAGGGCTCGCCAAGCCGGATGCCGAGCGCGTAAGAGCGCGACGGGCGCATCCGGGCAAAGTATGCGCCGTGGCGGTCGTAGATGGGATAGTGCGTGGCAAGAACCGCGTAGTCCGAGGTGAGCGAGCCCCGGTCGGTCTTCACCGTGACGCCGTCCTTCTGCTCCTCAAGGCCTGTAGCCCGGGTCGTCTCAAAGACGTAACTCCCCTCTCCGGGGAGGTGCCCCGCAAGCAGCAGGAGGTAGTTTCGCGGGTGGAACTGCGCCTGGTTATCGAGGACCACCGCACCATAAGTTCTACCCGGCAGCGGGACCTCCTCCGTGAATGTTGCCGGGAGACCGAGGCTTCGTGCCGCATCCGCCTCTGCCGCGACGGCCTCGCGGGACTCCTCAGAATCCGCGTAGGTGTATGCGGGTTTGCGCGCGAAACTGCACGGGATGTTGTACTCCCGGACGAGGGACACCACCTTCTCGATCCCTGCCTGGTTTGCGTCTGCATACTGCCGGGCCTTTCTGCTCCCGAACCGGTCGATGAGGTCGGCGTAGATCAGCCGGTGAAGCGATGTGATCTTCGCCGTCGTGTAGCCGGTGGCACCCGTGACGATCCGGCGGGACTCGATGAGGGCGACCGTCAGCCCTGCCTGCTTCAGCAGAAATGCCGTGGTGATCCCGGCGATACCGCCCCCGATCACCGTAACGTCCACCCGCCCGTCCCCGTCGAGGGGAGGGAACCCCGTCTCCGGCGAGGTGGCCATCCAGTATGACTCCGCCCTTCCCGGCAGACCCCTGGTCTGCTCCGGTGCCGTTCCCATCTCTCTTCGCTCCGCCGGAGAGTGCCCCCGGCACCCATATAACGGTTATGCCGGGGGCCGCTGCCGCTATGCATAAGCATGATCGCGAGCATGCAGGAGTCGATCGAGATGGGTGCGATTCATGCGATCGGGGATTACGAACGGTACGTCGGAAAGGAGGCCATACGCCGCATCGAGGCGAAGGCCCGGCCGCTCCGCGACCTTCACGTCATGCACATGAACTCCACCTACTACGGGGGCGGGGTCTCGCAGATCCTTGCCTCCCTGACGCTCCTGATGAACAGCCTCGGCATCCAGACCGGGTGGCGCGTCGTTCACGGGCCGCCGGACTTCTTCAGCGTGACCAAGAAGTTCCACAACGCCCTCCAGGGGGCGGAGATCAACCTCTCCGACCGGAAGAAGGAGCTCTACGAGCACGTCATCCACGAAAACGCCATACGCAATCATCTCGACCACGATCTGGTCTTCGTCCACGACCCGCAGCCGCTTCCCCTGATCACCCATTACCGGAAGAAGAGCCCCTGGGTCTGGCGCTGCCATGTCGACCTCACCGTGCCGAACAGAGAGGTCTGGAATTACCTGGTTCCGTTCATCGAGAAGTACGATGCCGTCGTCCTCTCGAGCAGGGACTACCGGCAGAACCTCCGGACACCGCAGGTCTTCTTCACGCCCGGGATCGACCCCTTCTCCATCGTGAACCAGGAACTCTCCGAATCTGCCATCGATGAGCGCCTCGCGCACTACGGCATCCCGACCGACCTCCCCCTGGTCGTCCAGATCTCGCGGTTCGATCACTGGAAGGACCCCGAAGGGGTCATCCGGGCATTCCAGATGGCACGGAAACAGGAGGAGTGCACTCTCGTCCTCGTCGGGAACGTGGCGACCGACGACCCGGAGGGCACGGAGGTCTACCGGTCGCTCCTCGCCCACCGGAACGAGCGGATCATCGTGCTGAGCGTCCAGGACGGGGCGCTCGTGAACGCTCTCCAGCGGCGGGCGGCGGTCGTCCTGCAGAAGTCCATCCGCGAAGGGTTCGGGCTGACGGTATCGGAGGCGATGTGGAAGGGCGCAGCGGTGATCGGCGGGAACGTCGGGGGTATCCGCTGCCAGATCGATGACGGGGTGAACGGGTACCTGGTCTCCTCCGTCGACGAGGCGGCGGAGAGGATCGTCCGGCTGCTCCGCGACCCCGATCTCGCGGAACGGATGGGCCGTGCGGCGCAGGAGAAGGTGCGGGAGTGCTTCCTCTTCACCCGCACCGTCGAGCAGTATCTCGATCTCATCGGCGCGTTCGAACCGGAGTTCCGGTTGACGCGGGATATGGAGTCGTCCTGCCGGTGCTCCCGGGAATAGGCGGGGCCCGGATGGCAGTCGGCCATCCGGCCCTCTCTCACTCTTTCAGCCTTCCGTTGTTGTAGTCGTCGAGGTACTCCGCAAGGCTGATGAACTGCTTCCGGAGCGGGTCGTTACCCTTTAACTTCCCGATCTCTTCCGGTTTGTAGTCCGCAAAGAGTCCTTCGGCTTCATCGATTATGTCGTACGGCGCCCAGTTGCCGTTGTACATGTTCAACACGGCCGCGATGTACTGGTGGGCCAGCGTATAGTAGGCGTTGCCGCCTTTCGGCGGCGTATTCAGGAGCGTCAGCCAGTCCTGGCCGGAGTAGAAGAAGTTATCCTCGTATTTAACGAGACCCTTTGTGTAGTCGGGAGGAACGGGCCAGTCCTCCGGGTGGTTCTTCCAGTAGCCCTGCGTGTGCGGGTCATACTTCTCCCACGCGGCCGCGGGTGCGGCGCAGATGCAGAGGGCGACGATCAATCCAATAATCAGGTATCTTCGCACGTGACATCACCTCGTCCGGGTGTCGGTGACATCCCGGCCTTCTGACGGACCGGAGCCCGGGCTCTCCCGGGTTCGGGGCCGTCAAGGATCAGGGCGAGGCTGGCTGCTCACGCACCTGGCATCTTCGTCTACGGAGCGTCTGCCCCTTCCCCCAACCCGGGCGCGGACTCCTCACGGGATGCCGGCCGAGTCTGGGCTATTTGAATATATATATCTTTCCAGTATGCCGGGCATCTGTGGGGGTTGGATATGATATATAATAGTGTATCAATAATTCTCCGGGCCGACCGCCCCGTGAGAGCCGGCGCAGGTGGCCGGGCTCCGTCAGGTCAGAAGGCCGGACGCGACGGCGGGGGGCCGGCGCATACCGCAGGTCCGCCCCCGTAATCACTGAAATCCGGCGATATCCGGCTGCCGGAAATCCGAGCCTTTTTCTGCGATCGGAGACGATCACTCATTGTGAGTTCCATGGATATCCAGGTAATCGGGATCAGGGGTCTCCCCCTGATACATCAGGGCGACGACCTGCCCGCCCTGATCTGCGACCGGGTCACGTTCGAAGACGGGGACATCCTCGTCGTCGCTTCATCGGTCTACTCGAAGGCAAAGGGTTTCACCCGCGATCTTGCCGCCATCACCCCCGGCGCTGATGCCGTGCGGATTGCGGCAAAGACAAAAGAAGACCCCCGCTTCGTCCAGGCGGTGCTGGACTCCTCCACCGACATTCTGCTCGAGTACCCGTTCATCCTCTCGGAACTGCCCTCCGGCCACATCGGCGTCCGGGCGGGCGTCGACCACAGCAACGTCGAAGACGGCCGGATCATCATCCTCCCCCCCGACCCCATGGAGGCCGCCGCGGAGGTCCGGGACGCGGTCCACCGCATCACCGGCAGGGATGTCCGGGTGATCATCACCGACACCTGCGGGCGATCGTTCCGGCGCGGCCAGACCGGCATCGCCATCGGCTGGGCGGGGATGACGGCGATCGACGATTACCGGGGCGATACCGACCTCTTCGGCCACGTCCTTGAGATCACCGAAGAAGCGGTGGTCGATGAGATCGCGGCGTTCGCGAACTTCGTCATGGGCGAGAGCCACCAGGGTGTCCCCGCGGTGGTCTTCCGGAACTGCAGGGTCTGGAAGGGCCACGACCAGGTCTACTTCACGCCGGAGCAGGACGTCATCAGGGCCGCCCTGAAGAACTGTAAAAAGGATTAGAAGAGAGCGTTGAGGACAAATACTGCCACGCCGATCACAATGGTCGCGATGATCACGGTCATCGGGCTGATATGGATGGCCCGGTGATCCTCGCTGTCATAATAGTTGACCAGGCCGGCAGAGGATACCAGTCTTCCGCCAGATTTTTTCGCCATACAGAAATATTCTCCCTTGCGATATATAAAACAAAGGTCTTTTGAATGCAGGATGGATCATACGTCGTCACCGGCCGGGCGCTCCTCGGTGAAGACCTCAGGGAGGAAGACGTGAGCATCACGGTCTCCGCGGGCATTATCACCGCGATAGAGCCCTGCTCAGAGAGACCGGACCGGTGGATCGTGCCGGCGTTCTTCAACGCCCATACCCACCTCGGCGACACCGTCGCGATGGACCTCCCTGTCCGGGGCAGCCTCGCGGACCTCGTGAAACCCCCGAACGGGCTGAAGCACAGGATCCTTGCGGCAACCCCCCGCGACGAACTGGTCAGGGGCATGCGCGCAAGCATCGCTGTGATGCTCAGGACCGGGACCGCGGGATTCGCCGACTTCAGGGAAGGCGGTCCCGACGGCGTGGCGGCGCTCCGCGAGGCGGCCGCCGGGCTTGACTGCCGCCCCGTCATCCTCGGCCGCGGGGGCGGGGAGGCAGTGAGCGACGGGGCCGGGATCAGCAGCGTCCACGACGTGGCGGACGCCGAGGAGACCGTCAGGCAGGCACGGGCCGCAGGGAAACTCGTCGCCTTCCACGCCGGGGAGAAGAATCCTGACGATATCGACGAAGCGCTCGCGTTTGAGCCCGATCTGCTCGTGCATTGCACCCACGCGACGGACGCGCAGCTCCGCCGGATCGTCGATATGGATATTCCCGTTGCGGTCTGCCCGCGGTCGAACTGGCTGCTCGGTGTTGCCGCGTCCCCTGCCCACCCCCCGATAAACCGCATCCTCGAACTCGGCGGCAGGTTCCTGCTCGGGACGGACAATGTGATGTTTGTACAGCCGGATCTCATGCAGGAGATGGCGTTTACCGCAACCGTTTACCGCGCGCCCCCCATCGAGATTCTGCGTGCCGCGATTGCCGGGGCGGCGCTGGCTAAAAGGAGCGGGTATCTGGAGATCGGGCAGAAAGCCCGTTTTATTGTCATACACCCGGGAAAATCCAATATCTCATTCAGCAGGGATATCCCCTCGACCATCGTGAAACGGGTGGATTCATCGGACGTTTGCCAAAATGTTTTAACTCTCCAGTAGAAACCAGATAAGAAATATCTGTTCTGTGGTGTGCATGTTCCGTAAGATTCTTGTTGGTTTAGATGGTTCCGAACCCGCAAACCGGGCTCTGGAGGCGGCCATCAGTGAAGCGGGCGTCTGGAACGCCGAGGTTCACGTCGTTTACGTGGTCGAATCCGGGCTCTTTTCATCCCTCCCGATGGATAACACGCTCGAGATCATCTACAGCGTCCTGCAAAAGGAAGGCGAGGAGATCCTTCTTTCCGCTCGCAAGAAGGCAGAGGCGGCAGGGGTCCCGATTACCACGCATCTCCGGCAGGGGCACGCGGGATCCGAGATCATCGCCCTTGCTGGAGAGCTGGGCGTCGACCTCATACTGCTCGGCTCCTACGGGAAGAGCGGCGTCGACCGCCTCCTGCTCGGCAGCGTGACCGATTACGTCGTGCAGAACAGCCCCGTCACAACAACGGTGGTGAGATCATAGCCTCTTCAGGGCAGATGCTCGTCCGGGACTTCATGATCACCGACGTCGTCTGCGTCGAGATCCCCGGGAACCGGGACGACGTCCTGCGTATCCTGAAACGCACGGGCATCAGCGGCGTCCCGGTCCTCAAGGGCGGCGAGCTCGTCGGCATCATCACCCGCAAGGATCTCCTCAGGAAGGCGGAGGAGACCCAGCTCGGGCTTCTGATGACCCCTGACCCGGTCGTCATCAGGCCCGACGCCCCGATCCAGGAGGCCGCCCAGTTGATGGTGCGGCATAACATCAGGAGGCTCCCGGTTGTGGAGGACGGGGCTATGGTCGGGCTCATCAGCGTGGCCGACCTCATCGGCGCCATCGCCCAGATACGCCCCAACCTGCCGATCAAGGACTACATCAGCAAGACCTATGCTCTCTGGGAAGATACGCCCCTCTCGCTCGTCGGGAGGATCCTCGAGATCTCCGGTTACGACGCCATCCCCATCCTGATGGAGGACGGCACGCTCACCGGCATCATATCGGAGCGGGACCTCATCAGGAACACCCGCATCGAGGATGGTGTCGAGGTCAGCGACTTCTCGAACGGAACAGACGACGACGAGTGGACCTGGGAGAGCATCCGTGACATGCACACCATCAGTTACGGCATCTCCAGGATCCAGCTCCTCCCGATCCCCGTGAAGAACGCGATGGTCAAGAACGTCCTCGCCGTTCCCTTGAACGCAGAGGTCGGCGAGTGCGCCCTCAAGATGCGGCGGGCCCGGGTCGACCAGATCCCGGTTGTCAACGGGAACAAGCGGCTCATCGCCATGCTCTTTGACCGGGAACTGATCAGAGTCCTGCTGCCTGACCAGCAGCAGGGCCTGCGAAAGAGTTAAGGGGCAACATTCATATAACATACAGGTGCTTATCGTGTCGTGCCCTGAGTCGGTACGACGATAAATTTATGTTTTATGGTATCGCTATACGCTTAACCGCTTTTACGCGAGGTAAAGCGTTTTAATGGTTTTAGGGGTGCTTCAATGGATATTTCCCAACAGGTTATGAAAGGTACAACCACGGTAGGGCTGATCTTTAACGGCGGAGTTGTCCTTGCCACGGAGATGCGGGCGACGATGGGGAACATGATCGCAAGCAAGCGTGCCAAGAAGATCTACCAGATTACACCGAGGATCGGTCTCACCACCGCCGGCGGCGTCGGGGACGCGCAACAGCTGGTCCGGATCCTGCAGGTCGAGTGCAACCTCTTTGAGATGCGCCGCGGCAAGACGATGTCTGTGGGTGCCGCATCGACCCTGCTCTCGAATTACCTGAACCAGAACCGCTACTATCCCTACTACGTCCAGCTCCTGATGGGCGGGTTCGACGATGAAGGGCCGAGCGTCTACTCCGTCGACGCCATGGGCGGGGCGACCAAAGAAGAGGATATCGTCGCCACCGGCTCCGGGTCTCCGTTCGCCTACGGCGTGCTCGAAGACCAGTACCGCGCCGACATGAAGGAGGATGAAGCGAAGGATCTTGCCGTTCGTGCCGTCCGGTCGGCGATGCGCCGTGACTCTGCGTCCGGGGAGGACATCATGGTAGTCGTGATAACGAAAGACAAATACGAAGAACACATAGAGCGCGGGTTGCAGAGGCCGTCTGTTGCCCGCCCAACAACCTGACATTTTTTAGGACGATTTTAATGGTGATTGAAGAGAAACTCCGGGAATTGAAGGAGCAGATCGAGAAGATTGTTCCCAGCGGGATTACGATATCGGACGTTGAGTTTGAGGGGCCCGAACTTGTAATCTACACCGATGATCCGAAACTGTTCGCCGACCAGGCGGACCTGATAAAAATACTGGCGCGCGATCTCCGCAAACGCATCGTCGTGCGCCCGAATATTCTCGAAGACCCCGAACGGGCGGCCCAGGAGATCAGGGCCGTTGTGCCGGAGGGTGCGGGGATATCCGACCTCTTCTTCGACCCGGAGACGGGCGAGGTCCTGATCGAGGCGGAGAAGCCCGGCGTGGTCATCGGGAAGAACGGTATCACGCTCCGCGAGATCACGAAGCAGATCGGCTGGACGCCGAAAGTGGTCCGGACACCGCCGATCGAGAGCTCGACGGTGAAGCAGATCCGCACCTACCTCCGGTCGGTGAAGGACGAACGCAAAGCGTTCCTGCGGACGATCGGCCGCCGCATCCACCGGGAGGTCACGAGCAAAGACCAGTGGCTGCGGGTCACGACGCTCGGATGCTGCCGGGAGGTCGGCCGTGCCGCGTTCCTCGTCTCGACGCCGGAGAGCAAGATCCTGATCGACTGCGGAGAGAAGCCGGGCAGCACCACGAACGGGACGCCCTACCTTTACGTGCCAGAGATCTATCCCCTCGACTCGCTCGACGCGGTGGTGCTCACCCACGCGCACCTCGATCACTGCGCTCTCGTCCCGCTCCTCTTCAAGTACGGCTACGAAGGACCGGTCTACTCGACCCCGCCGACGAGGGACCTCTCGGCGATGCTCCAGCTCGATTACCTGGACGTCGTCAGAAAGGAGACGGACAAGATCCCCTACACCTCAAACGAGGTGAAGGCCTATATGAAGCACTCCATCACGCTCAACTACGGCAGCGTGACCGATATCGCTCCCGACGTCAAGCTCACCTTCCACAACGCGGGGCATATCCTCGGTTCGGCCATCGCGCACTTCCACATCGGGGAAGGGCTCTACAACATCGCCTTCACCGGGGACTTCAATTACCAGAAGACGAGGCTCTTCTCGCCTGCGGTCTCCTCCTTCCCGCGCCTCGAGGCGCTCTTCATGGAGAGCACCTACGGCGGGTCGAACGATATCCAGCCCCAGAGGAAGGACGCCGAGGATAAACTCTACGAGACGGTCTCGGCGACGATCAAGCGCGGCGGCAAGGTGATCATCCCCGCGTTCGCCGTGGGCCGATCGCAGGAGGTCATGCTCGCCCTCGAGGAGGGTATCCGCCGGGAGAAGATTCCGCCGGTGAAGATCTACCTCGACGGCATGATCAAGGAAGCGACGGCGATCCACACGACCTACCCGGAGTATCTCAACAGCGACCTGCGGAACCAGATCTTCCGCGAGGGTTTGAACCCCTTCCTCTCCGAGGCTTTCGTCCAGGTGGACTCGCCGGACCTCCGCGAGAAGGTGATCTCGGGCGACCCCTGCGTCATCATCACGACGAGCGGTATGTTAAACGGCGGGCCGGTGATGGAGTACCTCAAGGCTCTCGGCCCCGACGAGCGCAACGCGCTCGTCTTCGTCGGCTACCAGGCGGAAGGGACGCTTGGGAGGCGCATCCAGAAGGGATGGCGCGAGATCCCGCTCGGCTGGCGCGAGACGATCGTGATCAACCTGGAGATCGCGACGAGCGACGGGTTCTCCGGCCACTCGGACCGGAAGCAGCTGATGAGCTACGTCGCTCACCTCCAGCCGCGCCCGGAGAAGATCTTCACGATCCACGGCGACGAGAACAAGACGATCGACCTTGCAAGCTCGATCTACAAGCGGCACCGCATCGAGACGCACTCGCCCTTAAACCTCGAGACCTACCGCATGATCTGATGCTGCAGAGACTGACGGCCCTTCTTGGAGTATTCGTGGTGATGGCGCTCTCAAACGCCGTCGTCCCGGTACTCCCCGATTTTGGCGAGGGAGCGGCGGTGCAGGGTGCGGTCTACGCCGCATATTTTCTCGGCGCGTTCGTCACGGTGCTCCCTGCGGGGATAGCAAGCGACCGGGTCGGCCGCGTCCCGCTCGTCCGCGCCGGGCTTCTTCTGACCCTTGCAAGCGGGGTACTCATCCTCCTCTTCCCTTCAGGCCTGCCGCTCCTCGTCTTCCGGGTGATCGAGGGGATCGGGGCCGGGCTCTTCCTCTCGGCGGCGCTTGCGTGGACGAACTCGCACCCGTCGTCGGGGAGGCTGAGCGGCTACTTCATGGCGGCCATGAACATCGGCCTGGTCATGGGGCTTCTTGCGACGGGCTGGCTCGATGCGGTCTTCGACAGTCATCTCGCGGGGATTGCCTTCTTCACGGTGCTCGCCGTCCCTGCAGCCGTGATGAGCGTCGCATTCCGGGAGGGCGAGCACGCGGGATTTGCGAGGGCCAACCTGCCCCTGATCGTCAGGGACTACTTCTGGCTCTTTGCCGCAACGGTCGTCCTTGTGGGGATGACCGGGGGGATAGCGGCGGTTTACCCGGAGTACACCGGGAGCGACCCGTCGCTGCTCGCGCTCCAGCTCGCGACGATGAACATCGCGACCACCGTCGTCGTGCTCGTCGCGCCCCGGTTCAACCTCCGGCCCATCCCCACGATCCGGGTCTCCGCGCTCCTCATGGGGGCGGCGGTCGTGGCGGGCTACGTTACGCCCTATGCCTTCCCGGTCATCGGCGCCCTTGCCGGCATGGTGATCGTCGCGGCGCTTGCGTTCCTTGCCGGGACGAGGCTCGAGCAGGGTGTGATGGTCGGGCTCTTCAATACTGCGTCATATGCCGGGTTTACGCTCCTCTCGACCCTTGCCGGTCTGGTTGCAGGATATATCGATTTCCTTGCCGCGTTTCTCCTGCTTGCCGGGGCGGCGGCGGTGATGGCAATCCCTATCGGCAGGTGCCGGTGCAGGCATCCCGGCTGACCGAGCGCATATTACCATCTTCGTCCATAGGATCAACGCATGAAGATGCTGATCAACGGCGAAGGGCGCGACGCGGTCTCCGGCAGGGTTTTTCCGGTGCACAACCCGGCAACCGGGGAGGTCGTCGGGGAAGCGCCGCTCGGTGCCGGGGATGACGTTCGATCTGCCATAGAGGCCGCCGGGGAGGCGTTTGCGGACTGGGCCGCGAAGACCCCGAGGGATCGGGCGAAGATCCTCTTCTTCGCGGCAGAAGAGGTGCGCCGCAGGAATACCGATCTCGGGGCGCTTCTGACCGCCGAGCAGGGGAAACCCATCCGCGAGGCGGTCGACGAGATCAACGGGTTCGCAAACATCCTCGAGTATTACTACGCCCTCTCCGCGGGGGAGCGGGGCGAGTACCGGCATCTCCGGGGCTACGGCCACACCATCGTCTACAGGCGGCCGCTCGGCATCTGCGGCGCGATCATCCCCTGGAACATGCCGGCGATCATCATGGGCTGGAAGATCGGGGCGGCTCTCACGGCGGGGAACACCATGGTCCTGAAGCCCGCGACGACCGCTCCGCTGACCTGCATCAGCCTCGCGGGAATCCTGGAGGGTGCCGGGCTCCCGCCGGGGGTCTTGAACGTCGTCACCGGTCCGGGGGAGACAGTCGGCCGGGAGATTGCACGGCACCCCGATATCCGGAAGGTCTCGTTCACGGGCGAGGCGGAGACCGGCCGGCAGGTCGCCCTGGACGCCGCACCCTCCCTCAAGCGCCTCACGCTGGAACTCGGGGGGAGCGACCCGATGATCGTCGCGAGCGATGCCGATATCCCGGCGGCCGTCGAAGGGGTCATCAGGGGGCGGTTCTACAACTGCGGCCAGGTCTGCACGGCGGTCAAACGGCTCTATGTCTACGACTCGATCGCGGACGAGTTCGTCCGGCGCCTGAAGTCCAGGGTCGAGGGGATCGTCGTCGGGAACGGTATGGACCGCGGGGTCGGCATGGGCCCGCTGAACAACCGTGCGGGTTTTGAGCGTGTCACCGGCCTGGTCGATGCCGTCCGCGAGCGGGACGAGGGCGAGATCATCACGGGCGGACGGGCCCCCGAAGGGGAGGAGTACCGGCGTGGCTTCTTCTTCCTGCCGACGCTCATTGCCGGGGTCCCGTACGACTCACCCCTCTTCTCCGAGGAGGTCTTCGGCCCGGTCCTGCCGATTGCGACCGTCTCCGGGCTCGATGAAGCGCTCCGTCTCGCAAACAACAGCCGCTACGGTCTCGGTGCGTCGGTCTGGACCCGGGATGCCGACGTGATCGCAAGAGCGACGGAGGAGCTCGAGGCGGGGATCGTCTGGGTCAACCAGCACCTCCGGATCCCGCCGGAGGTTCCTTTTGGGGGGACGAAGGAGAGCGGCATCGGCAGGGAGAACGGCAGCAGGGCACTTGAGGAGTATATGGAGGAGAAAGCCGTGCTGGTGCGGCTCTGACCCGGAGCCTTTTTTTTACTGGGGTTCGTGCAGCCAGGTTCCCGGTCATGGGATCTTGTTTTTGCCCGGACCCCGGGATGTATCCTGCCTGTGTCCAGGACTGCGAACGCTAATTCCTGAGCACTTTTCTGTTATTGTGGTCTGTATAATTGTTATAATAATGTTTATATATTCTTAGAATTATCCATGTCCCCTCCCCAGGGGGGAATGAGACAGATGAGACGATGGATAGTTCTATGCGCGTGCATCCTCGCCCTTCTGGCGATGCCGCTTGCTGTAACGGCAGCGCCGGTAGGAGACGGGAATGTAACGGTAACGCCCGGCGAGGATACCGGGCAGCTGGGAAATCAGACTGAAACTATGACGATAGCTGCATACATCTCGCAGGACGAGAACCTGACAAGGCTTAGTGAGGCGATCACTGTAGCAGGGCTCTTTGACACCCTGAACTCGGGCGGACCCTACACGGTCTTTGCTCCGAGCGACGAGGCGTTCAACGCGCTCGGCAACGACACCCTCGACCTGCTTATGACCGAGCCGGATAACCTGACCGTGCTTCTCCAGTACCATGTCGTGGATGGTGAGTACCTTGCAGAGAACCTCACCAATATGACAGGGAACCAGACCGGAAACGAGACTGATGACGGCATTATGGGTATTCTCGGCGGACTTCTCGGCGGCGATGAAGAAGGGCAGGCCGGGAACATGACGACGCTTGTTACGCTCTCCGGCGAGAGCCTGAACGTGACTGCGAGTGACGGCGAGGTCATGGTTGAGAACGCTACTGTCACCCAGGCGGACATCATCACGAGCAACGGTGTGATCCACATCGTCGACCTGGTTCTGATGCCTCCGGGCCTGAACCTGACCGCGACAGAGAACGAGACGATGGGAGGGGCCGTAACGCCAACGGGAATAGAGACAGTGACGCCGGCAGAGATGGAGACCACAACCCTGGCGGCCGCGGGAACCTGACCCTGGACGGTGGGCGTTCTGCCCTGGCGTAAGGCGCCGGACAGGACCGGGGCCGGCGGTGCATGTTGCGGCCGGCTCCCGGCATCGCCCGGAAGGTTACCCATGCAGTTTCTGACCTTAACCCTGCTTTTTTCCCTGGTGTGACCGGGCATTCTCACCTGTCTATCTTCCATTCGCCGTCGGATGACCCAGGTGGTGTGGGTTCCAGGTGGTGTATATCTTTCCTGGAGCTGCCTTCTGCGGCCGGGATATGATGCCGTCGTGGTGGGGCATGGGGGAGGGCCTGAAGAGCGGCCATAAAAAATTCGCCATTATTTGCCAGATTCGAGCCTAAATAAATATTATAGCAATATTTTTATATTACATTGATTATTCTCTTGCCCACAAGGGGGGATATGTATGAAACGACCTTTACTGTTCAGTCTGTGCATTGTCCTGCTCCTGTCGATCTCTGCCGCAAGCATGGCAGTCTCGATTGGAGCGGGCCCTGTGCTGCTGAACCCTGATGAGCATGTGAACATTACACCGGTAAACAGTACCGAGACGTACCAGATCCCGGAGACGACGGTGCTTGGCGCACTCGACGCGGCCTCGATTCTGGGAGCATTTGATTACCAGGTCGCCGAGGGACCGCCTCCAGACCAGGGGAATCTCAGCATCATATCGATCACCGATCCCGTAAACCAGATGGAGATCAAGAACGAGATGGTGAATGAGACGCCCTACGCCTGGACGTACTGGGTGAACGGCGAGCGGGCGACGACCGGACCTGCGCTGGCGAACGTGACCGACGGCGACAATGTGACCTACTCCTACGGGCCGCCGCCGCACACTATCGAGAACGCATCGTATACGCTGACAGTCCTCGTGAACGTGACCGAAGTGGTGGAGAACGTGACTCCGGTGCCTACGGAGAACGTTACGCTGGCTGTTAATGTCTCCGATCAGCCGATTGTCAACAGCACGGTGGTCGTGGACAGTGCCACAATCAACGTGACGGGCTGGGCGGACATCCACGCGGACCTGAACGGAACGCCCGGGCCTATCATCGGCTACACCCAGATCAGCGAGGGTGTGAACGAGAACGTGACCGTGGCAATCGAGGTCGAGGACGCCACACCGGTACTCTATGCGATGCTCCATGTCGATGCGGGCGAACCGGGCGTCCATGAGTTCCCGGGTCCCGACGTGCCGATCCTGGTGAACGGGACC
>DALN01000060.1:0-125 GCA_002499455.1 Methanoculleus sp. UBA77
CGTGCTCGGGACGGAGCTTGCGAACGCCATGAAGGACGTGGAGTTCTCGTCGTCGGGAAGGATCTCTGCGCGGATGAAGGAACTTGCAGAGAAGACGCTCAAGGAGATAGAATACCAGCAGTGAG
>DALN01000060.1:221-7489 GCA_002499455.1 Methanoculleus sp. UBA77
GTCCCGTTCACCTCGAGGACCGTGTAGCCCTCACTGTCCCTGAGAAGATCGACGCCGCAGTAATCGATCCCGACTGCGTCTGCCGATGCTTCGGCGATTGCCCGCATCTCTTCGTCGATCGGGACCGCCATTCCGATCCCGCCCTGGTGGATGTTATGCATCAGGCTATCGGAGACCCGGGTTATCGCGCCGACGGCCTCCCCGCCGAGGACGAAGACACGGAAGTCCCGGTCGTTCTTGACGTACTCCTGCAGGTACCAGGGCCCCGGTCCGAGCTCACCCGGCTCCGTCACGAGCCTGATGCCGTTCCCGTCGTACCCGTAGAGCGGCTTGTAAACAACTTTGCCGTGCCGGGCCAGAAAGTCCCGGGCCTGCGCCTCCGAACGCACGTAGGCCGTTTCGGGCGTCCGCACCCCGTTCTGCAGCAGGAGCGCCGTCGTCATCACTTTGGATGCACAGGCAACGATGCTATCGGGCGTGTTGATCACCCGGTTATCGAGCGCGAGCACGCTCAGGGTCTCGAACTGGTGCCCGTCTTGCCGGATCCCGCAGACCCATATGAGTTCGTTCTCAAGCCCGGAGTCGAGGGGGTCGATTGAACCGAGGTCAAGGACCTCGTATCGGGCGCCGGCTCTCTCCAGTTCCTGCATAACAGCGCCGGTCGAGTTGTCGTCCGGCGTATCGGTCGGTTTTGGTACGATATGGATCATACGCCTCACGTCCCGCGAGCGGGATCACGAACTGTCTCCCCGCCAGAGGGGCTTTCAGTACTCTTTTGTACCTTGCCCGATATAATCCGTGGGGAAGAAGATCATGCAGAGGAACCGGATCTGCATCATCGGGTGCGGGAACCCCCTCATGGGAAACGATGGAGCAGGGATCGCGGTGATGCACCTCTTTGACGGGAAGTATCCCGGCGTTGACACAATCGACGGCGGCACCGGAGGCTTTGGCCTGATCCCGTTGATGGAAGACTACGAGAAGGTACTTATCGTCGATGCGATGGTAGGTGTCGGCGCCCGTATCGGCGATGTCAGGGTCTTTGAGGCCCCGCCGTCGCCGGAGATCCCGGCATGTGCCCTCCATGACCTGGGGATCGGGGAAGTGGTGGCAGTAGCTCGCGAACTCGGATACGTCACCGAGATTGTGATCGTCGGGATTGAAGTCGGGGAGATCCGGGCATTCCGCCGGGAGATAGACCCGGCGGTTGAGGCAGGGATCCGGGTTGCCGAAGAGGAGATCCGGAGGGTCCTGCAGAGGTGGACCGGGGAGGCTGATGGTGCTCCCGGAGATGCGTAGATGGCGCGCAGATGGGTGTGCGTATCCGGCCCGGATCCAAAAGTATAAATAACAATGTTTATGTTATAGCACTGAGCTGAAGTTGTCTATATGCAGCTGCCACGAGGTCGGTTCCATCGTCTTCTCAAGTCCACGACATCACGTGCCCTGATAGAAGAGATGGGCTCAACACGGTTCACGGGGATCTGCACGATCGTCCTTGGCCGTGAAAGTGTCATCCTGGTGCTGAAGGAGGGTCTGGTGGTGCTTGCCGAATATGGGGGCATGAAAGGGCAGCACGCACTGGACGCGGCATTAGCGGACGGAGAGAGCGAAGCGGCGGCAGAACTGAACATCCTGACGGATGAGCAGATACGACTTGCCCTGGAGTTCAACAAACCGTTTGCAACCGCCGAGACCGCAAAAGAGAGGAGATCCTCGCCGGCCAGAGCCGCATCGGGAGGAGCAAAGCCGTCGGCAGAGCCGAAAGGGGCCGCACCGGCCCCCCTCCCGAGGCGTCGCCCGGAGCCGGCCGTCGAGAGACACGGGATCCCCATGCCGGGAGTGAAACCAGTACAGGCAGCCGGAGTACCTCAATCCGGGAACGACGAGATTGACGTGCTCATCCAGAACATGGAGAATATGGACGTTGATCAGCTCGTCAACGATTTCAGGGTGAATTGCAAGGATATCCTCCGGAGAATTCATCTTGATCACCTCATTCGGGACGAAGATACGTAAATTAGCAGGAGATGATAACTGAATGGACTCGACAGGCATCCTCCAGGTATTCCTTGCGATCATCACGGTGGTGGTGATAGCCGGTTTCGCCGGTGTTCTGTACTTCCTTTCGAGGATCGAGCGGGCACTTGCCGGAGAACAGCAGAAAGGCGCCCCGGCCACAACCGTGGCGCACAGGGAGCCGGACCGCGTTGTGCAGGCGGTCCAGGAGCAGGCACCACCCCTCAGAGCGATCGATCCCCGGGAGATGGGGAGCCTGGAAGAGTACCTGGGCGCTATCGGTGAGAAGTACAACCTTGCATCGTTCACGCTGGCGACCTCGGACGGTCTCCTCATCGGTTCGACAAGGCCTGATGCACAGGGTGAAGCTGCACAGTACAGCCATCTCTACACCCAGGGAAAACTGCGGGACGAGACCGGAGCGGAACTCCTCGGTATCCCATACCGGGGAGAGACGGTGATTGGCATTGTACGTCCGTCGGAACATCTCCCCGCCGATATGATGAGTGCACTCGAACAGGATACCCGCGATGCCCTGCGGCAGTGGGTCTAGGCCGGTAAGCCCGGAGAACTCAGAAGAACGAGTGGTTCCATGGTAAAAGTATATACAATTGCATCCGGTAAGGGCGGTACCGGCAAAACGACGGTTACAGCCAATCTCGGGCCGATGCTGGCCCAGTACGGGAGGAGAACATGTATCCTTGACGCCGACGTCGGGATGGCAAATCTCGGCCTCATCCTTGGGCTCGAGGACCTGCCGGTGACCCTGCACGAGGTGCTGGCAGGCAAGGCACGCGTCAGGGATGCCATCTATGACGGGCCGTTCGGTGTGAAGGTGGTCCCGTGCGGGCTCTCCCTGCAGGGTTTTCAGCAGTCAAACCCGGATCGGCTCAAAGATATCATGGCCGACCTGGTGAGCGAGTTCGATGTCCTGCTTCTCGATGCTCCTGCGGGGATCAGCAGGGACGGCGTCATCCCGCTCACCATTGCCGACGGGGTTATCCTTGTTGTAAACCCTGAGATCTCCTCGATCGTCGACGCTTTAAAGACGAAGATCCTGACCGAAACCGTCGGGGGGCATGTCGAAGGTGCGATCATCAACCGTGTTGCCGGTAGTGGAGACGAGTTCAACAACGCGCAGATGGAGAAACTGCTCGGAGTCAGGGTGATCGGGGTCATACCGGAGGATGCCAATGTTCGGCGTGCGTCGGCCGGCAGGCAGCCTGTCGTGGTGAAGTACCCGACATCCGGGGCATCCCGCGCCTTCAAGCGTATCTCTGCCGATGTTGCCGGTATTGAGTATGTTGAGGAAGAGACGCCCGGACAGCAGGAAGGGTTTATTGAGCGGCTGGCCCGCACCCTCTTCCGGGTAAAGCAACAGGCCTGAGGGCCGGCACCCATTACACCCGCTACCGCCTTCCTCTTTTTGGCCATCATCACGAGACGATCTGCCGGCGTCACAATGTCTGGCCGATGCACCGGGCCCGAGGGCCCCGCACGACTCCCCGTTCTTCATCTTCTGCCGACAACCTCTACATCTGTCCTCTAAAAAGCCCTAATAACAACTCGATCTGTCGGCAAGCCTATAATAAGCACTAAAATCCGTTAATTTAACCGACAAAGGATTTCGGCGCATAGAACAAATGATATATAATTATGTTTTAATAGCAGGAAGTGGTAACCACACAGTCAGAGGCTCATAAATGGATATACGTGTGGATACGGACGCGTGCGTCGGGTGTGGTCTCTGTGTCAAAGACTGTCCGATGCATGTGTACGAACTCCAGAACAATGTGAGTGTTCCGGTCAGGCCGAATAACTGCATGGGGTGCCTGTCCTGTCACGAGATCTGCCCGGCCCAGGCGCTTGAGCACCGTGGGATCTACGCGGCGAGAAGGCATTACATCGATATCAAGGTCTGTGAGATGCTCAAGAAGGTGATCTGATGAGCGCAGGCTACATCGACGAACTGCATGACTCCTTCCGCTCCGATCTCGTCTATCGTTCAGAGGATATCCCTCTTGAGTGCTCGCCGAAGCCAAAAGAGATGGAGCAGACGCTTCACGGCGTGATGAAACTCAACGGCCTTGTGATAAGGTCGCTCGAAGAGATCGCGGGCAGGGGGGCGAACGCGGTCACCTACCGGGCCGGGAAGAAGTTCGGCCACGAGGTTGCCAAGTACTTCCAGAAGCGCGAGGACGTGGAGGGGGCGCTCCATGAACTCTCCGACCTGCTTCGCGGCCAGTACTCCTTCGAGGTCTGGAAGCCCGAGGATAAGGAGACGTTCATCATCGAAGAGAACGGCGAGACCTTCATCTACCTCGTCTTTCACGACTGTATCGTCCGCCAGACACTGCGGCGCAACGGTCTCGAACAGGGCGGCCCGCTCTGCCAGACGCTCTTCGGTTACGTCGTCGGCGCAATCGAGGAGATCACCGGCAGGAAAGCCAAGCTGGAGATCGTCCACACCGGCCCGAATGCCTGCCTGAAGAAACTGGTCCTGAAATGAGGCGGAACGATGAAGATCGCTATTGAGGAACTGGCAGGGTGCTCGGGATGCACGATCGCGGTGCTCGATCTCCACGAGATGATTCTCGATCTCGTCGCCGATGCAGATATCGTCTACTCCCCGGTGATCATGGACGCGAAAGAGCCTCCCGAGGGGATCGACATCGCGTTCGTGACCGGCGCCGTTCGGAATGAGGAGAACCACGAACGCCTCGAGAAGATCCGGAAGCGGGCAAAAGTCCTTGTCGCGCTCGGGACCTGCGCATGCTACGGGGGCATATCCGGCCTCTCGATGCTGAGCTCGAACGAGGATCTCTTCTCCTGCGTGTACCGGGAGGTGGAGACGGCAAAGCCCGGCGGAGTGATCCCGACGGATGTGCCGCCGTTCCTTTACCGGGCATTCGCGGTCGGCGACCTCGCCAAAGTCGATTATTACGTCACGGGCTGCCCACCCAAAGAGGCATTCTTAACGAAGATCATCCCGGCGATGGTCGCCGGTGATACGCTCGAACTCTCGCGCAAATCCGTCTGCGCGGAGTGCGACAGGATCATGGGCCCGGTCGATAACTGGACCCTCAAGCGGCGTCACGAGGGCATTCCCGACCGCGAACACTGCCTGCTCGGCCAGGGCTACCTCTGTCTCGGGAGCGTCACGTTCGGGAGGTGCGGGGCAGCGTGCCCGAAGAACAACATCCCGTGCCACGGGTGCAACGGCCCATCGCTCGATATCCTCCGCGAGCCCTGCCGGGATATCTACGGCATGATGGTCCGGAGGATCTCTGATCTTACCGACAAATCGCAGAAAGAGGTGGAGAAGGAACTCTACGACGTCGCCCACACGATGTACGCCTTCACCATCGGGAGCCTGATCATGGAGGATAAGGAGTCATCGAAGATCCGGGACCTCGTCAAGGAGAGGAGCAGATGAAGGAGATAACGATCAGCCCGGTGACCCGGATTGAGGGGCATGCCGGCGTCAGGATCTACCTCGATGATCAGGGTAAGGTCGACTCGGCCCACTTCCAGGTCGTCGAACTGAGAGGGTTCGAGAAGTTCCTCGTTGGGGCGGCGATCGAGGAGGCTCCCCGGATAACCCCCCGGATCTGCGGGATATGCCCCTCGGCGCATCACCTGGCGGCGGCGAAGGCGACCGACAGGATATTCGGCGTCGAACCGCCTGCGACCGGGAAGAAACTCCGCGAACTCCTCAGTGTCGGGCAGTTCGTCCATTCCCACGCCCTCCACTTCTTCATGCTCGCGGCCCCCGACTTCATCCTGGGCCATGACGCGCCGGCAGCCGAGCGCAATGTCATCGGGCTTGCCCGCCGCTCTCCCGAGCTCGCGAAGAAAGCGATTGCGGTCAGGAAGTTCGGCCAGCGCCTGACGGAAGCGGTCGGCGGCAAACCCATCCACCCGGCAAACGCGCTGCCGGGGGGGATGTCTGCACCTCTCACGGAAGGGAAGCGGGCGGAACTGGCAGCCATGGCCGACGAAGCGCTCGGGATCGCCCGTGAGGGATGGGATATCGCACGCAACCTCCTCGACGGGGTCGACACGGAGGTAGGGGCCGTCAGGACCGGGTTCCTCGGCATGACCAACCACGGGCTCTACTCGACCTGCGAAGGGCCGGTTGCGATGCTCGATCCTGCTGGCGGCAGGATCGGCTCATTCTCGGGCGCGGACTACACGAACTTCCTTGAGGAGTACTCGGAGGACTGGTCCTACCTGAAGTTCGCCCGGTTCAAAGGCGGAGAGTATTACCGGGTCGGGCCGCTTGCCCGGCTCAACATCGTGGAGAGGATGGGCACGGAACACGCCGACGCCGCCCTTGCCGAGTATCGCGAGCGGTTCGGGACCGCCTCCCAGGCTGCGCTTGCCTACAACCTGGCACGCTACGTCGAGTTCATCGCCTCGTGCGAGCGGGCGGTGGAACTCCTCTCAGACCCCGGCATCACCGGGTCGGATGTCCGGACCCCGGCAGGGAAGGTTGTGAACACGCGGGGCGTCGGGATCATCGAGGCTCCCCGCGGAACCCTGATCCACGACTATACCGTCGACGAGGCCGGCATCATCGAGCGGTGCAACCTCATCGTTGCGACCTGCCAGAACAACTACGCGATCGACCGGGGCGTGGAGGATATGGCACGCCGTGTGGTGGAGAACGGGGCGTTGACAGAAGGAGCGGCAAACCGCATCGAGATGATCATCAGGGCATACGACCCCTGCATCTCGTGCGCGACCCACGCGATCGGGCGGATGCCCCTCCGGATCGAATGTATCAGAAGAACCTGAGGCTGGTATTATGTTAAAACAGATTCTCGGAGAATTCCTGAAACTTGATGGCGTTACCGCCGCAGTCGTGGCGGGAAGGGACGGCTTTGTGATCGAGAGCGTTGTCGCCGGGGACGTGGATGTCGAGGCCCTCGGTGCCATGGCCTCCACCGGCATGGGTACGTCTGAGGCGATGAGCAATGAACTTGGAAAGGGCGAGATGCACCAGATGCTCGTCGAGCTGGAGAACGGGCCGATCCTGCTCTCTCCCCTCTCGGAGGACGAGCTGATCGCTATCGTGGCGAACGCGAACGTCAACGTCGGGCGAATCCGGTACGAGCTGAAGAAGAACAGGGATCGGATAACGGCTGCTCTGTGAGTGAGACCATGCTGCCCGACGGTATCTCACTGGGACGACTGCAGGGACCTCTCTCGTCCCTTGCCTCCATCAGCCCTCACTTCACGGGAGC
>DALN01000060.1:7539-16024 GCA_002499455.1 Methanoculleus sp. UBA77
GATGAGGCTTACAGGCACCTGCTGGACCAGCCGTCGATCGACTATGAACTCATCGCATACACCGACGAAGAGGCCGGCAGGGCACGTGAGGTCTCTCGTGAGATGGGCTGCCTGATCAAGGGGGAGAATGCGGTGCCCGCCGCCGGTACCGCACCGATGAGCACGGAGCGCCTCGAGCATGTCGCACGGCAGCCGGGTGTCGTCGCCGTCTCCGTCTTTCACGAAGGGTTCGCCCTCCAGTCACTGGGTTCCGCGGATTTCGAGCAGGTGGCCGCAGTCGCAGAGGACCTGCTCCGTGCCGGCACCCGGATAACCGGGGATATGGAGATGGGAACCCTCGCCCAGGTGATCCTCGAGACCCCGGCAGGGAAGTTGATCATCGCGCCCTACGGGGACCTCTCCCTCTGCATACTCGCAAAGCCCGATGCCAACCTCGGCCTGATCCGGCTCTCGATACGGAGCATGCAGGAAGGCTCCTCCTGAAGAGAGAACTGTCCGGAAGCAGCCTCCCTCTCCCGGCGGAGCCGGCCTGCCATACCCCTCGCAACAAGGACGGCATCGGATGAGCGCTAGGCCTGGGCCGCCCACCCGTGCTCTGCTCTTTTGTAACCACACATTAATATTTCCAGAGCATGGAGAGAGATCCATGCACCTTTCTGTCGCATCCAGACCCCGCCCGGCGACGTCCATCCCCGAACGGGCGGATGGGCTGCCCTGCTCTGAGGTGACCATCGGATGAAGTATTACCCTGTCCGGTCCGGATACCCCCCGTATGCCACGGTGAACGCAGCAATAGAAGCGGCCTTTGCAGAACACGGGAGAGGCAATGTCCAGATGCCGCCGAAGGTCTACGTGACGTTTGTCGGGGAAGGAGACTTCCGGACGATGCCTGCCTACCTCCCGGCACTCGGGATTGCCGGAGTGAAGATCGTCAACGTCCACCCGCACAACCGGGCACGGGGCCTCCCCACCGTCATGGCGCTCACGGTCATCGTCGACGTGGAGACCGGCGTGCCGAAGGCGATCGTCAACGCCACCGAACTCACGGCAATGCGCACCGGTGCGGCGGGGGCCGTCGCGGCGAAGCATCTCGGACCCCGGCAGTCGGTCTCTCTCGGCGTCATCGGGACCGGCCGGCAGGCAGAGGCACTCGTGGAGGCGACGGCTGCTGCGCTCACGATCGACGAGATCCGGGTCTGGAGCAGGACGGAGAAGAGCGCTGAGGCATTTGCATCCCGCTACGCGGACTACAGCGCCCGCTCCCTCTCGATTGAGCGGGCCTGCGACTGCGACATCCTCGTCACGACGACACCGTCGGAGAAGCCGCTCGTGATGGCGGACTGGGTCCATGAAGGTACGCACATCAATGCTATCGGTGCGGATGCCCCCGGCAAGCAGGAGCTCGATCCCGCGCTCCTGCTGAAGGCAGAGGTCTATGTCGACGATATCGGCCAGGCGGTCCACTCTGGCGAGGTGAACGTCCCGATCAGCACCGGAGTCTATGATCCTGCCCGGATCGCAGGAACGCTCGGTGAGGTCGTCATCGGAAAGAAAGGGCGGTCATCCCCCGACGCTATCACGATCTTCGACTCCACCGGACTTGCCATACAGGATCTCGCCATCGCCGCTCTTGTCATGCGGGAAGAGGACGGGTACGAACTGCCGTTCCCCTGACATTTCGGTAGCTGATAGCACGCCGCCGGGATGGCGTCCCGCACATTCCAGAAAAGGTCTCGGGGGAGAGAGGGCCGGCCCCTCCCCCCGGGATACGGTGAGCGGCTACTCCTCCTGCGGCGGTTGTGCGAAGGCTTTCCAGACCTTCTCCCGGTAGACCGGGCCGCTGTTGTAGGTGCAGAACGGGATGGCACGGCCGTCGGGGGTCGCATAATGGATACAGCACCGCTGCACCCGGCAGAGGTCGTAGTTGTACCTGTCCATGAAGTGCATCGTGCCGATGAAGAGGGCGTTCCAGTGGAACTCGCGCAGGGCCTCGAAGTTCTGCATCACGAGGGTCTTTCCGATCAACTTCATGAACTCCCCGGTGTTCTTCTGCTCCGCAGACTTCGTTGAGGTGTACAGGTCTTTGACTCCCTCGACAAGCGTCATGTACTTGTTGAGCGATCCGCCCTTTCTGAGTTTTGCCCCCATCTTCTCGACAGACTCGAAGAAGGCGTCGACGTTCACCATCTTATTGACCGGGACCAGTCCCTCTTCGGTGACGAAGACATAGGTCGCCGCACCGCAGTGCTGGTGTGTCGTGAACATGATCTGGGGTTTGCCTGTGTACGCTTCGACGAGTTCCGATATCGGGACGACACAGGGTACGGGGTAGAAGTAATCTTTCCGGATCACGCCGTCCGTCTGCTCTTCGATCCGTTCGGTCAGCTCCGGGATGGTGATCCGTTCCCGTTTAACATCGTCCTCGCTTGCGGCCCCGGTGAAGGCTACAGGCTGGAAGTTGACGCCACGGATGGTCTTGATGTGATCTGCGGCATACCGGATGATGGCGCCCACTTCGTGGTCGTTGCGGCCCTTGATCACCGTGGGCACCAGCACCATCCCGAGCCCGATCTTCTCGCAGTTCTCGATCGCCCGCCGGTCGCTCGCGAGTTTCGGGTTGGTCTCGCGGGTTACGCCGTCGAAGTGCAGGTAGACCGTGGAGAGACCTGCTTCCCTGAGCTGTGCGGCATAATCCGGCTCACGGGCGAGCCGGAGCCCGTTAGTCGCGATCTGGACCTGCGACATCCCGAGCTCTTTTGCCTTCCGGATGAGTTCGGGGAGATCGTCGCGCATCGTCGGCTCGCCGCCCGAAAACTGGACGGCAGGCGTCGGCACGGGCTTCTCCTCGCGGAGCATGCGCAGCATCCCGACGACCTGATCAAAGGTCGGCTCGTAGACGAAACCGCATGCTCTGGCATTTGCAAAGCAGAAGTCACAGTTGAGATTACACCGGTTTGTCAGGTCGATGTTCGCGAGCAATGTCGTTGACCGGTGGTTTTCGCAGATACCGCAGTCGTTCGGGCACCCTGCCGGGGATGCGGCCATCTGCGGGTTTGCGACGCCGTCTCCTACGCGCTCGTAGGCATCGAACCTCCGGTACATCTCTGCGTCGGACCAGTAGAGGCCCCGGTATGCGCCATGCTCAGGGCAGGTACGAACCAGCCAGACCTTCCCCTCTTCCTCGACAATATCGGCGTCGAGGACACGACCGCATTGTGGACAGAGGCTCTTTGTCTTTTTTATCAGCATTCTCTCACCGTGCCCATTAGACTCCTATCTCATATTTCGACACGTTAATCTTTATATTTACTGATTGTACTGGGTATTGACGCTTATCGATACAGACATAGGTTACTGGCTCTTCGCCGGGCTTGGGGCGCTGTGGATCATGGTTCCGGCATACCTGCCGAACTCAGCGGCTGCGGTCTTCGGCGGCGGGACGCCCATAGACTTCGGGAAGACGCTCGGTGACGGGAGACGCATCTTTGGCAACGGCAAGACGTACCGGGGATTCTTCGGCGGTGTCCTCTGCGGGGTGCTCGCAGGTCTCATCGAGATCTGGGCGGCTTCTACATTCGATCTCGCCATGCTTCCCCGGCAGACACTTGTCTCTGTCACGCTGCTCGCCGCGGGTGCGCTCCTTGGAGATCTCGCCAAGAGCTTTCTGAAGCGGAGGCTGGGTAAGGAGCGGGGCGAGTCCTGGTTCCTTGCCGATCAGTACGATCTGGTGGTGGGTTCTTTCCTGCTCATCCTCCTGATTTACCCCCAGTGGCTGTTTGAGAATATTACCTCACCCATTGCGGTCTGGATCGTCATCATGACACCCCTCCTGCACCGGGTGGTGAATATTATCGGGTATTACATCGGAGTTAAAGAGGTACCATGGTAAATCCAATCGCGGAACTGCTACTTGAGAGCGGGGCAATCGAGTTCGGGGACTTCGTCCTCGCATCAGGTGCCCGGAGTTCTTACTACATCGATATCAAAGCCGCAACAACGAACCCCAAGATCCTTTCGGCTATCGGTAAAGCCATCGCCGACGACCAGGAGTTCGATATGGTGGCCGGTGTAGCCGTCGGGGCCGTCCCGATCGCCGTCGCCGTCTCGCTCGCGAGCGGCCGGCCATATGCGATCATCAGGAAAGCGGAGAAGGACCACGGCAAGGCCGGGACGATCATCGGCGATGTGGCAGATAAGCGTGTGCTGCTCGTCGAAGATGTGATCACATCCGGCGGAAGTGCCCTTTACGGCCTCGAAGCGTTGCGTGCCGCAGGTGCGCACGTCGACCGGGTCATGACCGTCGTCGACCGGGAAGCCGGCGCTGATAAGGCGCTTGCAGAAAAAGGCGCATCCCTTCTTGCGCTTGTTCGGGTCAGCGAGCTGCTGGACGGATAAACCTTTTTTAAGAGCAGGCTAATAGATGGATATGAAAGTACTCGTTGTAGGCGGTGGTGGCAGGGAGCATGCGATCACCAGGGCTTTATCCTGCAACAGCGGCGTGAAAATATTTTCTGTCATGGCACGCAAAAACCCGGGGATCGCCCGGCTCGCGGAGCGGGTGCTCCTCGAGAAAGAGACTAATATCGAAAAGATTGAGCGGTTCGCCATCGATAACGGGCTCCAGGCCGCGGTCATCGGGCCGGAGGCACCTCTTGAGGTCGGCATCGTCGATCGTCTCGAGGCAGCGGGAATACCCTGCATGGGGCCGACCCGTGCGGCTGCCCGGCTTGAGACGGATAAGGGGTTCTGCCGCCGGCTGATGGAGCGGCACGGGATCGCCGGGTGCCCGGATTACAGGGTCTTCCACGACCCGGAGGAGGCACGGGAGTTCATCGAGGCCTACGACGGGGATCTCGCCGTCAAGCCCATCGGCCTGACCGGGGGGAAAGGCGTCCGGATCATGGGCGAGCACGTCGATGCGGCAGGAGCGATCGAGTACGTCCGCGAGATCGGGGGAGACGTCGTGCTGGAGGAGCGGCTCATCGGAGAGGAGTTCACCCTCCAGGCGTTCGTCGACGGCGAACACCTGGTGCCCATGCCGCTCGTACAGGACCATAAGCGTGCGTACGAAGGCGATGTAGGACCGAACACCGGCGGGATGGGTTCATACTCCATGCCGGACCATATGTTCCCGTTCGTCTCCCGCTCTGATTACGACAGGGCGCTCAGGATCATGGAAGACACGGTCGCCGCCATGCAGAGCGAGGGCACACCGTACCGGGGAATCCTCTACGGCCAGTTCATGAACACCCGCGACGGCCCGAAGGTCATCGAGTTCAATGCCCGGTTCGGGGATCCCGAGGCGATGAACGTTCTCTCACTCCTGGAGTCGGACTTCTCCGAGATCGTGTGTCATGTTGCGGAGGGGAACCTCTCGTCGTCGCACGCCCGGTTCGCCCGTAAGGCGACGGTCTGCAAATATCTCGTCCCCGAAGGCTACCCCGATGCTCCGGTGGTCGGAGAGCCTCTTGTCCTCGGCGACTACGGCGACGCCCTGCTCTACTACGCAAGCGTCGAAGAACGGGACGGGACGCTCTACACCCGGACGTCGCGGACGCTCGCGTTCGTCGGTATGGGCGAGACGCTCGAGGAGGCCGAGGCTATCGCCGAGACCGCGGCCTCCTCGGTCCGGGGACGTGTCTTCCACCGCAGGGATATCGGTACCAGGGCGATCCTCGACAAACGATGCCGGCACATGAAGGAGATTGCATGAAGAAGGATTTTCTCTCGATCAGCGATATCAGCGAGTACGAACTTGAGAGCATCGTTGCCGACGCGGTACGTCTGAAGCGGCTGAAATACGCGGGGACCGCACACGAGTATCTCAGGGGAAAGAGCCTTGCGATGATCTTTGAGAAGGCCTCCACCCGCACCCGGGTCTCCTTCGAGGTCGGGATGAGCGATCTCGGCGGCCATGCACTCTTCCTGAACCCCCAGGATATGCAGCTCGGCCGGGGCGAGGAAGTCCGCGATACCGCACGTGTGCTTGCCCGCTACGTCGATGCGGTGATGATCCGCGCCTACCGGCATGACGCCGTCGAGGAGTTTGCCCGCTACTCGACCGTCCCGGTCATCAACGGGTTATCGGACCGGCTCCACCCCTGCCAGGTGCTCGCCGATATCATGACCCTGAGCGAGCGGTTCGGAGATCTCCGTGACCTGAAGCTCGCCTGGATAGGGGACGGCAACAACGTCTGCAACTCCTGGCTCCTCTCCTCGGCCCTGACCGGGATGGAGATTACGGTCGCAAGCCCCCCGCCCTACCAGCCGAAAGACGCGATCGTCACCAGGGCCCGTGAGGCCGGCGGCAGGGTCCGCATCACCACGGACCCTGCAGAGGCGGTCAGGGATGCCGACATCCTCTACACCGACATCTGGGTCTCGATGGGCGACGAACAGCAGCGTACCGAACGCCTCCGGGCTCTCAAGGGGTATACGATAGACGAGCACCTCCTTGCCCGGGCGCCTCCCGACGCCCTCGTGATGCACTGCCTCCCCGCCCACCGTGGAGAGGAGATCACCGACGAGGTGATCGAGGGACCGCAGAGCATCGTCTGGGACCAGGCCGAGAACCGGCTCCACGCGCAGAAAGCCCTGCTCGTGCGGCTTATCGGCGCCGACATTCCGGCGGAATGACGGCGTAACATACCTTTTTGAAGCGCCTGGAAGAGTTGCCCGGTCACCGAATCACGCCGGCAGGGCCTCCGAAAACAGTGAAAATGGGGCGGTCTACTCCGCGATGAACTCTTTTAGCTGTGCAAAGAGGTAATTCTGCACCTCTTCGACAACCTCTCTCCTGCCCCGGAACGCGATCAGTTCCCGCATATCCCCGTCCATATTTGCAAACGACAGCTTCTGCGGCCGCCGGACGACCTCCACATCGTACTTCT
This sequence comes from Methanoculleus sp. UBA77, assembly GCA_002499455.1. Classification (GTDB taxonomy): domain Archaea; phylum Halobacteriota; class Methanomicrobia; order Methanomicrobiales; family Methanoculleaceae; genus Methanoculleus. The sequence continues at coordinate 14,430 of DALN01000060.1, forward strand.
CGACGACGTCGTAGATCATCTTCCGCGGTACGCCCGGGGGAACAAGCAGATCAAACAGTTCTTCTTCAGCCATTGATTACCAATCCTACTTCCCTATTTTGATCCGGCGGGACATAATACATGGCCCTCCCCGCACCCCGCCGAGCGGGCTCTTGGGTTTCCCGAGCGAATTCATGCACCGTCCCATCAGCGCCGCACCCCGGGCAAGGCCGTCGTCCACGAAGACCAGGTGGTCGTTCGGGGTGTCGTAGAGGTTCCGCTCGGTGATGCCTTCGAGGATGTATTCGGGTTTTCTTCCCGATATCGCCGCCCGCCCGGTGAACCCGATCGACGAGTTCGGCGGGACCATCCCCCGCTCGATGGCGACATCGATGAGCCGGAGCGCCATCCTCGCGCAGACCCGGTCGACGATCTCGGTCAGGACGCCCATGCCGTGCTTTGTGTAGATCTCGTGCCCGATCTCCTCGAGCGCAGGCATCTCGCTCCCGTTGACGCCGCAGTCGCACCCGATGAGGGCGACGCCCGACTTATCGGCGACGTCGGCGCAGACCGGGACCCGCCCGAACCTCGTCCGGTCGGGGGGGACGATCCGGATATCGATATGCTCGTGGCACCGGTTGACGTAGTCCTCGACGACGGAGCGCTTCCGGCCCCCGAACGCACCCTTGATGCTGTGGTCGCCGAAGAGGTCGAGGGCCGTGCCCGTCCGGTCCTTCACGAGCCCGGTTCCCCGGACGATCGAGTCGGGGATGGCGCCCGCAAGCCCGCAGAAGTTCCCGATCGTCTGGGCAAACGGGTTCGGTTCGTCCGGGGCGACGTCGCTCGTGATCCGGCCGTCAAGTGTCGTCCCGAAGTCGATGGAGATGCAGGGGTTCCGGAAGTCGACCTCTGTCCACTTGGCACCCTCCTTGATGCCCGCCATCGCAAGCTCCCCCTCCATCTCGTTTGCAACCATCTCGACGCCGGTACACCCGATCGGCGGCACGACACCGGCCACCGCACCCACAAAGACCAACCGGTCGGCAAACGAGAACTGCCGGAGCTTCGGGGGGAGATTGTCGATCGACATCGGCGGTGTCATCTTCCGCGGGGGAACCCCGGCCTCGAGACAGCCGTTTGCAAGCGCGATGATAAAATCCCCCACCTGGTCGGGCGAGTCCATCGCCGCGACGACACCGGTGCTCCTGACAACGAAGTCGAGGTCGTCCTTGATGCTCAGGTGGGCCTCGTTGTGGCACTGGATCAGGGTGTCGCGCACCAGTTCCGTGACCGACTCCCGCGTCAGTTCCGTGCCGTCCAGGGTCGCGCCGAAGACGGCCTCGCCCGGTTTCGGGGGCCTGACGTCGCGGCTCATGGTCACGGTCTTGTTGATGACGTAGGACCTGCCCGTTTCGAGGTTTGTGCCGGTCAGGATACACTTGGTCGTGGTATTGCCCATCTCAACAGACGCCACGATAAAATAGGGCTTCACCCGGTACTCGGGAACACCCGCACCCGCTCCGTGGGAGATTGACGGCGGAGGCGGACTCTCGACGATGTGCGGTGTAGGTTTGAAAAAGCGCTCCAAAAAACGGGCACACATAGTAGTCTTTTCC
>DALN01000068.1:0-442 GCA_002499455.1 Methanoculleus sp. UBA77
TTCGTCCTTCGAGGAGCCTCCCGAAACCAGGACCGCATCGCACCGGTCAAGCGCCGACGCGATCGCCTGGGTCAGCACCGCCCGGTCGTCCCGGATGATCCCGAAGTAGACCGGGTGGCAGCCCCGCTCCGTCACGAAGGCACCGGCAAGGTAGGAGTTTGCGTCCCGGACCTCGCCCGGTCCGGGGGTCGCGGCGACGGGGACGAGCTCGTTTCCCGTGGATATGATCCCGATCTTCGGGACCTTCGCCACAATGACCCGGTCGGCACCGACCGCCGCGGCGACGCCGATATCCCGTGGCGAGAGGACGCGGCCCCGGCTGAGAACCACCTCGCCAGCCTGGAAATCCTCGCCGCGCAGGACCACGTTCTCGCCGGGCGCCACCGGCCGGTGCACCAGGATGTCGTCGCCGATCTGTTCGGTGTGCTCGATCATCACGGCC